>DOFS01000132.1:0-3032 GCA_003523945.1 Nitrospiraceae bacterium
GCCCCGCCTGCGGCTGGACTTCTCACGGGCATTATTGGTGGTCTTATTGTTGGATTCCTTTCAGGCTGCCCTCTTCAGGTCAGCGGGCCGGCGGCCGGACTATCCGTGATTGTTTTCGATGTGATTCAGCGATTCGGCATGGCCAAACTCGGCGTCATTATTCTATTGGCAGAAGGAATACAAATTGTGGCGGGCCTACTTCAGCTCGGACAATGGTTCCGAGCCGTTTCCCCTGCTGTCATTCAGGGTATGATGGCCGGTATCGGGGTTCTCATTTTTGCCAGTCAATTCCATATTATGGTCGGGGATACCCCTAGACCGAGTGGGATTGAGAATATCTGGGCGATCCCTGAAGCCATATGGAAAGGCTTATTTCCTCAGCCAGGAGAAACCAACACTCACTGGGTGGCAGCACGAATCGGACTGCTCACGATTGTTTCAATGATTCTCTGGCAACTTCTCGTGCCCAAAAGATTTCAATTCTTTCCTGCCCCCTTGGCGGGCGTGCTTATAGCGAGTGGAGAAGCGTACATCCAACATCTTCCCATTGAGTATATCCATATTCGGGATAACATCTTTAGCGCGATTAATTTTCCCTCAGTGGATGGCTTGGCTCATCTTCTGGATACTTCCATATTGGCAACTGCCGTAGCCGTGGCCTTTATAGCCAGTGCGGAAACTCTGTTGTGCGCCACCGCCGTGGATCAAATTCATTCAGGACCCCGTACGCGGTATAACCGTGAAATGATGGCTCAGGGGGTCGGGAACCTACTTTGCGGGATTCTAGGAGCCTTACCCATGACCGGGGTGATTGTCCGAAGTACAGCTAATATACAAAGTGGAGCCCGCACGAGGGCGTCAGCTATTTTTCATGGTGTATGGCTACTTCTCTTTGTGGCATTCATGCCTCAGGTTCTGAGATTGATTCCAATCGCCAGTTTGGCCGCTGTCTTAGTCTATACCGGCTATACACTGATTAATGTGCAGGCGATTCGATCTCTTTATAAATATGGTTATGGAGAAATTCTTGTTTATGGGGTAACCCTGATAACCATTGTTGCCACAAACTTGCTCACCGGGGTGCTTATGGGCTTGGGGGTAGCACTTGCGAGATTGATCTATACAACCCACGCATTGGAAATTACGCTTGATAAGGGGGTAGACAATGGTCCTGCTTGCATTCATCTTTCAGGAACGGCAACTTTTATCAGCCTTCCCAAATTGGCCAATGCCTTGGATCAAATACCGAAGGGGAAAGAGGTCCACATAACTTATGAAAATCTATTGTATATCGACCACGCCTGCCTTACTCTCTTGAGATCGTGGAAGGAATTTCATGAACGCCAAAATGGAAAAGTATCCGTCGATTGGGGAAAATTGGAATCCAAGTTTCTCGGCCACCATGCCAATCCTTACAAAATTCCGTAAAACGACCAATATTTTTATTTTTCGCACCGGTGAAAATGAATATTAAATAAAAATGAAATGGTCATGGTGAATTTCTTCTCGAAAACCTGAACATCAATTTATCAATACTTCCATTGCCAAACTATCCTTTCCACGGATAAAGGGATTGCTCCGGCCCTCATGAGGCCGGGCGGCAGTTTCTTTGTTCTCATCTTCTTAGCCGAAAAATATCCCCCCGATCTTCCCATCCCTCAATCGCCTCTTTAATGTCGGTTCCTCAGGCTGAGGAGAAAATTATTCGTGTTGGTTAACAAAGTCACACCGGATAAAGTCCTTCGGGAACTTGAGCGATTCCATGGGACCCTCTTAAAACATGCGTGGCATTTTGGTAGCCACTGCACCTCACTTAATGATCCCGCCAATCAGAACAGACAAAGATCCTTGACTTTTTGTCTTCTGGGATTATTCAAAAAAGCAAGGTAAAGATATCTTTCCTTTATTAAAAGGGAGAGATTCAGTTTAAAAAAAGACCAGCTCCGGGCTTGTTGGACAGGATGTTCTTCCCGAGGTAGAGAAGGAGGAATACCGCATATGCTAAAGCCCATGGGAGGATTAAGAAAGGAGTCAAGCTATGCAAGTGGAGCAAAGAAATCCATTTAGAGAGTTTGAAGAAATGTCCGATCGCCTCAATCGACTCTTCGGTCGCTCAAATACTTCACGCGACAGTGGTAGGGAAGTCATGACCACGACCGAGTGGGTGCCCACGGTGGATATTAGTGAAACTGATGAGGAATATTTGATCAAGGCCGAAATGCCAGGTGTGAAAAAAGAAGATGTGAAGGTGCTCGTGCAGGAAGGCGTCCTGACTTTACAAGGCATACGTCATGCGGAAAAAGAAGAAAAGGGAAGGAAATACCATAGGATTGAGCGTAGTTATGGACGATTCCTGCGCCGATTTACTCTCCCTGATGAGGTAGATGAAGCCAATTTGCGGGCAGAGTATAAGGAGGGAGTCTTACATGTCGCTCTCCCGAAGACAGAAAAGGCCAAGCCTAAAGCAATCAAAGTGAAAGTTGCTTAAGAAAAAATTTCAGAACGAGAGGCCATGGATAAATATTGATGAAACCCTCATACACCGACTGAGCCAATCGGTGTGTGGGTTTTTGAAAAAAGCTGGTTGCATTTAAAAAGCCGGAACTTGAAACGAACATGAGGCAGGAAAAATGACTATGAAAATGAAAAACGTGTTGACCTCTTGAAATTGGTGTAAGAAGAAAGGACAACAACGAATAATTCGGCCTAAAAACCATGGCGGAAGCACGGTACTTGATTGTCAACTGTTGCGACTAAGAGGCGACATTGGAGGAAAACAAAATGAGTTATAGCCTGGATCATCTGTATAGCCCCTATGCCCATCTTTATCAGCAGGTTTTTGAACACGGTCATGAGATGAAGGGATATGATTTTGGAAAATCCCCAACGGAAAAAATTTCGCCACCGGTGGTTCAATTTTCTCGCCCGCTCAAATGGTGGTCAATGGATCGCCCGGAACGACTCAGGGTGATCCGACATGTTCGAGATTATTATTTGCACGAAATTCTGAAGATTGGAGATTGGAACAAAAC
>DOFS01000132.1:3225-3396 GCA_003523945.1 Nitrospiraceae bacterium
CGGTTTGAGGGAGAAGAAGGTTTCCTCCATTCACACGACAGGTGAATGGGCGGCGTAACATGATCTCGCTATGCTTCTCTATAGGAGATAAGGTTATATGAAGAATATGACTGAATTTTTATACTGGAAAAAATTTTCTTAAAATCATCATGGAACATTGCCGGCCCGAAG
>DOFS01000187.1 GCA_003523945.1 Nitrospiraceae bacterium
TGCTTGTTAGGTTTTGGATGTTGTGCAAAAAATACCCCATGCCATTATTCCAGGAAAAGAGAAGATCCTCTAACGTAACATTGTTTCCATCTGTAATGACTAAAGCGCTACCGAGATAATCAGAGGCGGCATGCTGAAAGGTTAAGCCTTTGAGAACAAGATTTGTTTTTCCTTTTATAAGTACTGGACGGCTACGAATGGCGACTTCAATTAAACTTTCAGAAGGGGCTAATCCTTCAGGTAGGGCAATGAAAAGCTGGCTGGTGCTTTCTGTCGCAAAAAATGTCCCAGCTACTAATTCAATTGCCGACAAGACCTGTTTTAATGGAATTCCATTGACGAAAACCATTTCCTTTCTTCTCACAATATGACTTACGTTGACCCTACCTTTCCAACTATCTGGAAGTGGTTTCACTCCCCACTTATAGGGCCAGGCATGAACGAAGATATTGGGAATTTTTGTAGGTTTCCAGTTTCGAAAAACATCTGCTCCGGAAATGATAGCTTTGCCAATTTCGGTCGCCTCAAAGACAATTGGAGGATCTGAATCCTGTGGATTGACGATTAATTGGAATTTTTCCCGGTAGACACCAGGAGCCACAAGAATTTTTGTGCCAAGTCCAAGCTCACGATTTTCAATGGCTCTTGTTGTGGCCTGTCCCAAGGTTTTGAGTGGCAAGTCGGCAGTTCCCGGATTAGAATCAGACGCAACGAGGTGTTTATTGTTGACATAGATGGTTCGATCTACCTCTATGAGCCCTAAGGGGAGCGGGGCTCCATAGGAACTAGCTTGCAATATATTCGGTAAGCCTAAGACGAATAATATTGAACACAATTTCACATAGTTCAGAACGTTCACTTTGAGGTGTACTGAAACCTTGGCCATGCTCTCTCCTTTATTGTTAATTCCCCACAGTAACAAGAGGTACGAATACTCCTTGCACAAAATATTTTCCTGGTATATCACGAGGTCAAGCTTATGGATTCAGAAAGACCATTCAGGCAAGTAGGGTCTAGTTTAGACTGAAGTTCTCAGCTGACGATCTATTGTTCTTGACCAATGCCGACTTAGGGATTTAAGTAACTCAGAAAAAAGGGAAAAAATGATAAAGAATGAAGAGAATGGATGAGGAAAATGGATGAGTTAAAAATTCAAGGTAACGATAGGAATACTTTCAATGGCAATATTTGATTTCACCTGAAAAATTTGCAAAAAGTAATATTAAGAGGCCTTCATCATTTCATACTAAACAACTTTGGTGCTTAATGGAAGATTCTATTTCAATTATTATGGACATTCTTTTTTGAACTCATGCAATTATAATCCTACAACTATACACCTGAAATGTGGCGGATCAATTTTGTGGATGTATTAGAAGAATTTCAAGGAAGAGGAGAACCCAGATAGAGCGGCACTCCATAGCAAAAGGATTAAGGGACCTTCAACGGGGAAAAAAAGGACAGAAAATTAAACTTGCAATATTCTAAAAGACGTCGAATGAAATCTTGTGGGCCAAATGGAATTCAGTCGAGACCCCGATAGGTGCAATTATCTAAAAGGGCTTGGCCTGACTCGGGTTGTACGGGAAAGGCAAAGGTTGATGTCTGATCTTGGTTCATTGAAATTTGCCATTCACTAAATGTCAGGCGGTCGGCAGCCGCTTGAAATGGTTTGGTGTTGGATGCGCTAGACCAAAGATTCCCGTTAGACTTCAATCCCGGTCCTAAGGGATTCTTGAAACTGCTTTGGACTAATAGTCCATCACCAACAATGATGTTATTCTCTAACGTCCATTTTTCTGCACCAAGGTTAAGTCTCTCTCCTGTTTCCCAGTCGTTTACCCCTCTGGTCTTTTGTCCTTGGACTCGAATCTGGGGCCCTCGATTGTGGTAAACCTGGCTTTCTGTAACATTGATCTGACTTGAATTCACAATCCTGATTCCCCATTCATGGTTTTGGTAAATCTTCATGTTTGTTATTGTTAGAGGGCCTTGGGTGGCCTCAAGGAATAAGCCATGCTTGAGATTTCCACAGGAGACCCCATCTTCAATTTCAATGTTCTTGTTATCGTAGTCTAGCCAAAAACCTGCAGTGTGATTTCCTTGGGCCCGATGACGACGAAAGGTGGCATTGTGTATCCCCATAATTTTTGTTCCGGCAACTGCCCAGTAAACGAAATTACCCTTTGCCCCTCTCCAGTTATTGAATGAGGTCTCATCATCTTCAGAAAGATAGTTTTTTATTCTCCAGGCTGTGTGCCCGGGACCTCCATTGTGTGTCGAGACATTTCGTCGTGTTGTCACATTTTGTACATTATAAAATTGATATCCTCCCCAGTTATTCCAGGCGAACACACAATCTTCAAGGTAAACGTTTTTCGCATTGGTGATTCCGAGGGCGTGTCCGACAAGACCAGATGCGTCATGTTGAAATCTTAGCCCCTTTAAGACAAAATTGCTTTTTCCTTTAATGGTAAAGAGCCCCTTCTGAACTGCTATTTCAACCTGGCTCTGCTTTATGTCAACATTGTCTGGTAAAAAAATCCTCACTTCCGAATTTTCCTCTGAGACCGAAAAATCTCCAGGCTTCATCTCAGAATGTAAATCTACTTGATTGAACTTGATTCCATTCACAAAAACCATTTCCTGACGTCGGACAATTGGTTGGAGAATGGTTTTGCCTTCCCATCCAGGAGGATACGGCCTCACTCCCCATTTGAAAGGCCATTTATGTGTGTAAATATTTTTAAGTTTTGTTCCCTCCCAGTTTTCCCAGATTTCTGAACCGGAAATAATGGTCTTCCCCTGTTCAATAGCTTCAAATGTAATAGTCGGATCCAGTTTCCTGCTGCTGAATTCCATATGAATTTTCTCTCGATAAACCCCGGGATATATAAGAATTTTTGTACTGAATCCTCTTTTATGATTTTCTACAGCGAGGGTTGTTGCCATTCCTATGGTCTTAAGAGGCAATGCCTTCGTTCCTGGATTGGAGTCTGATGCGTGAGGCGGGAAGTTATTGACATGAATAACCCTATCCGATTGCGTCGCTTGGAGGGTGTTTGGTGCTCCGATGGCGGCAAAGATTTGTAATGGTATAAGGAACGTACAAAAAAATCCCATTGCGTAGAATAGACGAAATGTATAATCCAGTCTGATTCCGTTTTTCATTTCAGAGCTTCCAAAGTTTCTTGTGACATAAAAGCCAGATTCCTTAAATGACTGCAGTTAGTCAGACAACGAACTTCCAGCAGGATTTTCCTCGCATGGAAGTTTTGGACCCCGCAAGAATCCGGGGTATGGTTATTGATCGATTAATCGTTTGAACTCTCTCTGTCCAATTTCTATAGATAGCGAAAGGATGCTGGTGTAATTACCAGGAATAATTTAGTCAGGCCATGGTTCTTGACCAGGCAAAAAGGCTATTCGAGTCATCCTGGGTTCTTAAGATTCCCTCCGAGGAATCCCAAGAGGATTGGCAGTGTAGGGTGGAGGTTTATTGATGCGATCATAGTCTCCTGTAAATCCAGTCAGGTATGTATCGTTTTTGTTTATTAAACGCAATGCCAAGAATGTTCCCACCACTTTCGATGAGTTTATCTCTTGAGCTTTGAACTACGTGGGAACGGGAATGCACTGCTTCCATTACGAGAACAACACCATCAACCAACGAGCAGAGGGCCAAACCATCATGTGAGGAGCTTATTGGTGGAGAGTCAATGAGGATATAGTCGAACTGCTTTTGGACTGGTTCCCATGGGACCATATCTCGCGATAACCATGACGTGCTTGAATTCGAGTCATGATTTTCTGAAAGGAAGCAAAGGGAAAGAGATTGTTGAGGGTGGGGGGCACATTGGATGACTATTTTCAGGCGAAACTCAGGTTATTTACCGAATGTGTCGACAGCGGACAGAAGACCC
>DOFS01000368.1 GCA_003523945.1 Nitrospiraceae bacterium
AAGGCATTGGCACCCACAATCGCTTTATTGGGCTGCACCACCATCCCGGTGATATTGCTGACCAATCGACTGGCTTTGGAGATTTCCTCCGTGCGTATGTTGGTATCAGACTGGTAAAAATCAGTTCGCGTACGCAATCCCATTGCGATTTCTTCTAACGAGGCATTGCCGGCCCGTTCACCAATCCCATTGATCGTACATTCTACCTGGCCTGCTCCAGCATAAATAGCGGCCATGGAATTCGCGACAGCCAACCCTAAATCATTATGACAATGGACAGAAATAATGGCTGTCTCCATTCCCCGAACTCGCTCTCTCAATGTCCGAATAATTCGTCCAAACTCTTCAGGAGTCGTATACCCCACCGTATCCGGGATATTCACCGTTCCCGCTCCAGCTTCCACAACGGCTTCCACCACTTCACATAGATAGGTCAAATCGGAACGAGTGGCGTCCATAGGGGAATATTCCACATCATCAACGTAACTCCGGGCATGGCGGACCATCTCCACCGCTCGCTTTAGGGCTTCATCCCTGGTCATACGAAATTGATGCTTCAGATGGATGTCCGAAGAAGACAAAAACGTATGGATTCGGCATTTTGGTGCGCCCTTGAGCGCCTCCCAAGCCCGATCAATATCTTCCGTTTTAGCACGGGCCAGGCTGCAAATCACCGGACCTTCCACTTCTTGTGCAATACGATGAATGGCTTCAAAATCACCAGGGGAACTGAACGCAAACCCGGCTTCAATGATATCTACATTTAATCGGGCGAGTTGCTTCGCGACAAGGATTTTTTCTTCGATATTCATGCTCGCGCCAGGAGACTGCTCTCCATCCCGTAACGTGGTATCAAAAATTCGAATCATCCGTGTCATGGCTCATTCCCCCACCAATTGTACCTCAAGCTACCGTCAAATCTAGGTTTCTAACCGTTGCTTGGTCCGAATACCCTTAATTATTTTCGGTAACAGCTTAAACCAACTTATGCGGAGCCAGGTCTTCTCTGCACGCTGGCGCCGCTTGAAATTCAAAATGATACTTGCATATCTAAAAAAGACAACCAAAGTATCTAATTGGACTAACCTACCCATTTTACTGTGGTTTCTAAGGCTGGCGCAATTAGCTTTTTAGCCTCGCCCCCCAGACTTACACACTCGTTTTCCTTCTCCTGTTTTTATAGGCTTCTCATCTGCACCTTCTCCCCAACTTCTGAGCCCATTGAGGAGTTTAAAGAACACCCAATTCAACCGATGACCTTTCAACTTTTCACCTTTAGGCAGACACTACTTTCGTAGCATAGACCTTAATCCGCCTTAAAAAAAATACCTCATTACAAGACGGTTAATAATTTCGATTGCCAATCGATTTAAAAAATGCATTGGTAAAACCAGGAGCGCCAGCATTGAGTGCTCCGGTAAGGAGTCCTCGTCAGCATTGCCAGGGCCAAGGCTTACTGGTGGCTTGATTACAAGGGTGCCATAAATTACTTTATTTTCAGCACTCTATACTGGATATCTTCTTAAGTATTTTAACTTTTTCTATGGCCTTCCCTACTACGCCTTTTATGTCAAAATTCAATTCTTCTTCAAAAAGCTGCTTTAATGGTCCTTCGGCTTGAGGATCCCCTATGCTTCCCAAAGCAACAGCCGTCTGAAATTTAACTACATCTTCTGGGTCGTTTAATAGCGGAATTAAAAAACATACAGCTTCTGAAACTTTTAAACGTCCTAAGATTTCTACTGCTCCAGCTCTTACATTGGGATTTTGATCATTAAGTTTTTCGAAGAATTGTGGAACGTTTTCCCTGCCAACCAAAACTAAATCATCAATAGCTTTGCTTCGAATAAAGATGTCATCATTCTTAAGATCATTAAGTAAATCCGATAGATCCTTGGTGGCTTGTCTTTCCCAAGGGAAAGAAAAATTTTTCCCGTAGACTGCCTCCACTCGACGAGACATAGAAAAATATGCAATCGCAAAAAACAATTTAATTAACTCAGTGATTGTTGCACCCATACCCGATTCATTTGGGAGAGCAATGTACAAGAGAAAAGAGATTATTAGAAACCATACGGCCCACGAAACAGCCGATGGTTTCTTTTGATACAAATGTGTCCCGATAACTATATGAGCGACTCCAAGGCTACCGAATATAAAAACTGCGAGTAATAAATCCTGTACACTAGTATTTTGGAAATTTAAAAAGAGCGGTGGAAATGTTGCAAATACTGGGAAAAGTATCAACCAACCAGTGAACCAAAATCCCAATATTATGAGTCCTAGCCATCCGCCAATATAATTTAATGACCCTCCTAGTTTCTCCTTTGCAATGTTTCCAAGACTCCATATTGAAAGAATAAGCAATACAATACTTAGAAAAGAAAAAAAGGCAATAATACCCTTAAAGTCTAAAAAAAAGAGCGCAATCGGCAATACAAGAAGAAATATTCCTCCCGCAGCTACCGTCCATGGCCTCGTCATGGTGACCCTAGCTTCCAGCCACATGAGCCAAGGCAATGCTAAGAGCCAAAAAACTATTTGAAAGAATGCTTCAGATAACTGCATGAATAAATCTTCAAGAAAGATTGAAGAACTTTCTATATAAACATCCTAACAACTATCTATACCTGTAGCTCAAGGTAATCTACCAAAAATCCCTGTTTTAGAAACCCCCAGATCATGGATCATTCATGAATATAGAACTGATCCGTTTCTGCTAAGCTAAAGACACACCGTAAAAAAGTCTAATTTAGTAAAACTGACCCTTTGCGTAACATCCCTCATTCTGTTTTTTTTCGCTAAACAACATTCCACCTTCTGATTCATTGAAGTTTGCTTGTGCAGGAGATTTACCAGAGGAAACGAATGATACAGGAAATATGGCTCCTCGCTCCTTCATGTGGGTCACCGAAATAGTTTTTTCCGGCCATGGCCCGACGCCTGCCGTCTAGCCCATGGGATGGACGCTCAAATAGATCGGCGGGCCTTGTTTGAGATTCTATGGTTTAGGTC
>DOFS01000280.1 GCA_003523945.1 Nitrospiraceae bacterium
TTAGAGGAAGCCGTCGCCCACGGAGAAAATGTCAATATTCATCAAGCGGTCATTGCCGGGGAAAAAGCCGGTTTATCGTTCAAACTCCTCATGCAAGTCAGAAATAAGGTGATTGATGCCTATCAGGAAATTATGCGGATGCAGGTGTAAGGCATGGTCGAGTGGACGATGAGGCCGATCAGGGCGGATGACCAATTGAGCGTCATCGATCATGGGATCCCTCGGACTGGACTCATCACAGTACGAATGATGCCCATACTTTTCCGATTGTGCGAGTTGAGCCAAATCCCGTAATCCCTATGGACAGTCTTCTCGGTAATTTTCAAGCCTTAACGTTAACGCAGCGGATCGGCGTGGTCGTGGTGTTGGCCTTAGCCCTGGCGACGATCCCGATGTTGATGGTGGTGGGAAAGGCTCCGGAATTTGTGGTGCTGTTTTCTCAGCTCAATCCCGATGACACGCGGGCGATTATCCAAGAGCTTGGGAAGCAAGGCGCCGTCTATGAGTTGGGTGAAGGCGGGAATACGATTAAGGTTCCGGCCGAACGGGTGCATGAGTTACGACTTCAGCTGGCCTCTTTAGGACTTCCTGAGTCGGCTGGGGTGGGATTTGAAATATTCGATCGAACCGGGTTGGGGGTGACGCCGTTTACCCAGCAAATGAATTACCGGCGAGCGCTTCAAGGAGAGCTGGCCCGGACCATCGGTCAATTATCTCAAGTTGAGAGGGTACGCGTGCATTTGGTCATGCCCGAAAAGCGCCTGTTTGCCACAGAACAAAAACCCGCGCAGGCTGCGGTCGTCCTGACTCTGAAGCGGGGGACTCCTCTTGGAGGCACGCAGGTCCAGGGGATCGTGCATTTAGTGGCCAGTAGTGTGGAAGGATTAGAGCCCAACCAGGTGACGGTCGTGGACAATCATGGACAGGTGCTCAGTCAAAATTCTGCAGATAGTGACGCCCAACTGACGGCTACCCAAATCGAAACCCAGCGACGGGTCGAACGGGATTTGGAACAACGGGTGCAGACGATGTTGGATCAAGTCCTGGGGAGGGACAAGTCGGTCATTCGGGTCACCGCGCCGTTGGAGTTCAGGCAGGTTGAAATCACGGAAGAAAGCTTTGATCCCAATAGTCAGGTGGTGCGGAGCGAAAACCGGAGTCAGGAAAAAGTGGTGGAATCCGCTTCAACCCAGGGTGTGCCGGGTGTGCGAACGAATGTTCCCAATGATTTACAGGCATCAAGCGGCGGGCGGCCCAAAGAAGCCAAACGAAAAAATGAAACGTTGAATTATGAAGTCAATCGTAAGGTGAGCAAAATCATTGAACCGACCGGTGCCATCAAGCGGTTAAGCGTGGCGGTCCTAGTCGATGGAACGTATGAAGCCGCTCAAGGTTCCGAGGGGCAAGCGGCCGGAAATTCAACCGAAAAGAAATATGTGCCACGGCCTGAACAGGAAATCCAGAATCTCGTGGAAATTGTGAAAAAGGCTGTCGGATTCTCCGAAGAACGAGGGGATCAAATCGAAGTCATCAATGTGCCATTTGAATCTCCCGTCATTCTTGAGGGGGAAGAAAGTCTGACGGCGGGAGTCCAGTCGTTTTTGGCGACCTGGGGGGGATTCCTGAAACCGGTTCTCTTTTTCTTCCTGGGAGTGATGGTGTTGTGGTTTGTTGTTCGCCCGATCGCGCTGAATCTCACGAAGCCCACCGGGGCCCCGTTGTCCCTGCCCCAGAAAGGATTGCCCGCAACGGTGACCGAATATGAAGCCCATCTCACGGAATCTCCTCAAGAGCAAGCCATTAAGCTTGCGGCAGACAATCCGGCCTCTGCTGCTCAGGTCATTCGGACCTGGATTAAGGAAGAACAAGGAGAAAAGGCCTAATCCGTGAAAATTCAATTATCCGGATATGAAAAGGCGGCCATTTTGTTGCTGGCCATCGGAGAAACCGCAGCCGTAGAAGTGTTGAAAGTGCTCGACCAAAAGGATATCCGGCAAATTGGTGCCTATCTGGGGGCCTTGGTCAATGTCGGGCAGGACGAGCATCGGATGGTGTTAAAGGAGTTCCGGGAATTGGCGGGGACGGCCGGTCTGTCCGTTGAAGGAAAAACGTATCTTTCTAAAATCCTGAATGCCGCTCTGGGCAAGGATAAAGCCCGTCGAATTCTGAGTTCCTTGAATACAACGGAAAATGCCGGGTTTGAAACCTTGAAATCGCTCGATGCGGCCTCGATTGCCAATCTGCTGGCCATTGAGCATCCCCAAACCGGAGCCCTGATTCTCGCCAATTTGGAATCCGATCATGCCGCTCAGATTTTGTCATTGCTCCCCGCGAATAAACGGGATGCCATTGTCTATCGGTTAGCCACAACGGAAGAAGTGTCACCCAATATGTTGGATGAACTGAATGGGGTCCTTGAAGAAGAATTGCGTCTGGGGTCTTCCAAAAACGCGGTGGCCATCGGCGGGACCGGCCTGGTCGCCGAAATTCTGAATTCCGTGAAACGCAATGTGGAAGGCGAAATCCTGACAGCCCTGGAAACTAAAAATCCGGAGATCGCGGATGAAGTCCGTGGAAAGATGTTTGTGTT
>DOFS01000212.1:0-4147 GCA_003523945.1 Nitrospiraceae bacterium
AAGCCGTAAAATTCCGCGAAGAAGAAGAGCGATTCCGGAAATTATTAGATGATTCAAAACGTGACTGGAAGAAAAAGCAGGAAAAGAACAGACCGGTCATTTCTGGTGAGGATGTGGCGTATGTCATATCAAAAATGACGGGAATTCCGCTCTTTAAACTTGAAGAAGAAGAGTCTGAAAAGTTGCTTCATATGGAGGAGTATCTTCACAAACGAATTATAGGGCAGGAAGAAGCCATTTCCGCCGTCTGCCGGTCCATTCGCCGGTCTCGGGCTGGATTAAAGGATGCCAAAAAACCAATTGGGTCGTTTATTTTTCTAGGCCCGACGGGGGTAGGAAAGACGGAGTTGGCTCGCGCATTAGCAGAATTCTTGTTCAATACTGATGATGCGTTAATTCGGGTGGATATGTCAGAGTACCAGGAGAAATTCACCAGTTCGCGCTTGTTTGGTGCTCCTCCGGGTTATGTGGGTTATGAGGAAGGTGGTCAATTAACTGAAAAAGTCAGGCGCCGTCCTTATTCGGTGGTGTTATTTGATGAAATTGAAAAAGCCCATCCGGATATTTTCAATGTCTTGCTCCAGGTCCTGGATGATGGAGTCTTGACGGATAGTTTGGGCCGAAAGGTGGACTTTAAAAATACCATTTTGGTGATGACTTCAAACCTGGGCACCCGATTCATTCAAAAGGGTGTGTCCCTCGGTTTTCAGCGAGATGTAGAAGCTGAGCATACTTCCCGTATGCGGAATGAAGTCCTTGGCGAATTAAAGCGTCATTTCAGTCCTGAATTTTTAAATCGTATCGATGAATTGGTCGTCTTCCACCAACTCACGAAGGAACATTTGGTGAGTATTGTTGACATTCTCATTGGGGAACTCAATGCCCGTCTTGTGGAAAGAGGAGTGCATTTAGACGTCACCGACGAGGTGAAGCAGTGGTTGATTGAGGAAGGCTTTGAACAGCAATATGGTGCTCGTCCCCTTCGACGAACTATTCAACGTCGCCTGGGAGATCCTCTCTCTGAAGAGCTGATCAAGGGTCGGTTTAAGGACGCGAAGAAGATTAAGGTTGTCCTGACCGATCAGACACCAAATTTCATTGAAGAAGAGGTGTTAGCGAGTGTGTGATTGGAAGTAGGGATGGTCAGATCCTAGATGAAACCCTCAGGACTACCAGTCCTGAGGGTTTTGTTGTTTTTTGCCAAATAAACCTGGTGCTGAAAGGACCCTGTCGGTGATTTTAGGAATTGAAACTTCATGCGATGAAACGGCTGTGGCTGTGTTGGATGCTGAGGGTCACATACTCTCTAATGTATTGGATTCTCAGATTGAGGTGCATGCCCGTTACGGGGGTGTAGTCCCGGAATTGGCTTCGCGTCGACATATGGAGTGTGTGGAACCTCTGACAAGGGAAGCCTTAAATTTGGCCAAGGTTTCACTTTCACAATTGACGGGAATTGCCGTCACCAATCGCCCAGGATTGGTGGGAGCCTTACTTGTAGGAGTGAGTTTTGCCAAAGCTCTGGCTTATACCCTCAAGATACCCTTTGTAACGGTGAATCATTTAGAGGGGCATTTGGCCTCCGCATGGTTGTCCAATCCGAATTTGCCAACTCCAGCCATGGTCTTGATTGCGTCAGGTGGGCATACGCATTTGGCATTAGTTCCGCATCGTGGAGAATATCAGTTCATCGGATGGACCATGGATGATGCCGCAGGAGAAGCGTTCGACAAGGGTGCCAAAATGCTAGGGCTTCCCTATCCGGGTGGTCCGGCTATTGATCGGCTCGCTGAACATGGCAATCCTCAATATGTATCCTTCCCTCGCCCAACTCTTCACAGCCAAAATTTTAATTTTAGTTTTAGCGGGTTGAAAACAGCACTTCGTTATTTTGTGCGGGACGAAGAGGAAAAGGGGAACTCCCCCTTGCCCGTAGCAGATATTGCTGCCAGTTACCAGGAAGCCATTGTGGATGTGTTGGTGGAAAAACTTTGTCGCGCTGCTCTTCAATATGGTGTGAAAGGGGTGTCGGTTGTGGGAGGAGTGGCCGCAAACTCTCGTCTCCGTCTGAGGCTTGAGGAGCGTGCTCTCACATTAGGGCTGAATGTCACGCTGCCCCCACGGGCCCTCTGCACGGACAATGGTGCTATGATCGCTGCTGCGGGGTTGGAAAAACTCAGTCGCAAGGAGTGGGCTGCATGGGATGTGGATGCGATCTCCACGTTGCAATGTAAATACGATGGGTCCGCGATGGTTGGAGTTCCCTTTCAATGACACCCATGCTATGGCAAAAGGAGATACGTTATTCCTGTTGTCCTAGGTAATCTTCATGGGTTAAAGGCTAATCAGATTAGCCGAATGGAGCGTCTGTATCGTCGACGGATCCCTCCTGAGAAAGTTGTGACACCTGAGGTAGCCCGGGAATGCGCCGAACTCACCTATGAGACAAGACGGCAAATCGGGCTATTGGTCAACCGACAAGGACAAATTGAATCGGTCCTAATCGGTGATCACCACGAATTGGTCATACCCAATCTTTCCCGGACCCGTTCAGGCCTCCGACTATTGCGAGGGGTTCGTCTGGTCCATACCCACCTCAATAATCAACCGTTGACCCAGGATGACCTAACGGACCTGGCTCTCCTTCGGCTAGATTTAATGATCGCCCTGGGTGTGGGGAAAGATGGCAATCTTCGTGATGTCTATGTAGCACATATTCGTTCGAATCCCATTCAAGGTCGAACCACGTTGGAGTTACCGCCTTGTGCCTTTCACTCATTTCAGTTGGATTGTCAACAATTTATTCAAGCATTGGAGCAAGAGATTGTTCGCTCAAATCCAGGATTACGAGAAGGACTTAGAGAGGGAAGAGCCCTTCTGGTCAGTGTCAGTACAGGGAATGCCGCTGCGGAAGAAGGTCGTCTTGAGGAATTACAAGAATTGGTGCGTGCACAGGATCTGGAAGTGTTAGGGTGCATCACTCAACGGTTGGGTGCGGTTCATCCAAAGTTTGTAGTTGGTTCGGGAAAGATGAAAGAGCTGGCGATTCGTGCCCTCCAATCGGGTGCCGATACCTTAATTTTCGATCAGGATTTGACTCCAGCCCAGGTTCGGGGTATTTCGGAAATTACGGATCTGCGAGTCTTGGATCGATCACAAGTGATTCTGGATATCTTTGCACAACGGGCGCATTCCTCGATTGGAAAAATTCAAGTTGAATTAGCGCAACTCCGGTACCTGCTTCCCCGACTCGCCCAGTCCAGTACGGCCCTTTCGCGGTTAGCGGGAGGAATTGGAACTCGAGGGCCTGGAGAAACCAAGCTGGAGACGGATCGTCGTCGAGCCCGTGAGCGTATTCAGCGATTGGAGCGAGATCTGGAATCTATGGGGCATGGTCGTCAGGAACAACGAAAAATGCGTATGAAGCGAGGGCTCCCCATCATTTCCATTATTGGCTATACTAATGTGGGAAAATCCACTCTGTTAAATGCCTTGACGAATAGCCAGGTTTCTGTAAAGAATCGGGTTTTCGAGACTCTCGATACGGTCAACCGGCGCTGGCATCTTCCGGGATTAGGCGATGTCATTCTGACAGATACCGTTGGATTCATCCGAGATTTGCCGAAAGACCTTCTGGCGGCCTTTCAGACAACCTTGCTGGAATTACAAGAGGCGGATGTGTTGCTCCACGTGATAGATGCCCATGTGCCCGATCCTGGGCAGCACATTACCGCAGTGGACAATATTTTGAATGAATTGGGACTTGAAAGCATTCCATGCCTCCGTTTTTTTAATAAGGCGGATTTGATGGGCGAAGAAGATGTGCAACTCCTCTGTCAGCGATACGGGGGAATAGGGGGATCCGCGTTACAAGATGCATCACTTCTCATGATTCAACAGGAGCTCACATCCTTACTTCGTGGTCTTCAGGCTGAGGGTGGCAGAAAGTCTCAGGACATGGCTCCAGCCGGGACCTTTCAGTGAAGGGTCTTGTCTCATCAACAGGTGGTTTCAGAGCGTTACGACCTGCGATGGAATCGCCGATGGCGGCGAAAAAGCGGGTCGGCCGGATCCTTGCGGCATTGGATCAATCCATTCCTGACGTGAGAGTCGAACTGGATTCCTCTAATTTGCTTGAGCTGTTAGT
>DOFS01000212.1:4337-6778 GCA_003523945.1 Nitrospiraceae bacterium
CCGCAAAGGATTATGCGGATGCTGATCCAGCGGAATTGGAAGCCCTCATTCGGCCAACGGGATTTTACAAGAGTAAAGCGCGTCACCTCATCGGGTGTGGGAAAGCTTTGGTACAAAACTTTAACGGAATAGTGCCAAGGACAATGGAGGCCTTGACTTCTCTCCAGGGAGTTGGGCGAAAAACGGCCAATGTTATTTTAGGGAGCTCAGGAGAGCCCGCCATCGTGGTGGATACCCATGTCAAGCGTGTAGCCAATAGGCTCGGGTTGACGAGAAGCCAAGACCCGACAAAAATTGAAGAGGACCTTCAGCGCCTCCTGCCTAAACCTCAATGGACGGTGGGGGCTCAACGCCTTCTGCTCCATGGCCGATATGTCTGTCTGGCCAGAACGCCAAAGTGTTCTCATTGTGTGATCTCTTCAGAATGTGAATGGGAAGGAAAACGAAAGTTAACATGAAAAGCATGACCGGTTTTGGAAAACGAGAATCGCTTTGTCACGGAACCATGGTGGGGGTTGAAATTCGATCCGTCAATCATCGGTTTTGCGAGATGATGGTGCGTCTGCCAAAGGCTCTCTCTCAAATGGAGTTGGAACTTAAAGAGCAAATCAGGCGTACCTGCGAACGTGGTCGTATTGAATTGACCGTGATCATGAATGGTGGAGGGTCTGGAACGAATAAAAACGTACAATTGGATCGCGCCATGGCGAGTCGGTACGTTCAAGGATTGCGGGAATTGCAACGGGAATTCAAACTGAGTGGAACGGTAGATGTGAATGTGGTGGCAGGGTTTCGGGATTTATTTTCAACAAGTGAGGAGCCCACGGTCATCAATGAGGTGCCAAAGGTCGTCGAGGGGTTGGTCCAGCGTGCCTTGACCGATTTAGAAAAAATGCGCAAGAAAGAAGGCGCTGCCTTACAAAAGGATTTGTTGCAACGGGTTCAGATAGTCGAGGGACGGCTTCATGTGGTTCGGCAGCGCATCCCTCTTGCCCTGCAGATGTCTGCTGATCGTCTGAAAGCTCGTGTCGCCAAGCTATTAGAAGGCGAGCGGATAAATGACGATCGAATGGCTCAAGAAATTGCCATGTTGGCGGAACGATCAGACGTGACGGAAGAATTAACACGGTTGCAGAGTCATGTGGCACAATTTCGTTCAGCCATTAAATCTAAGGATCCGGTTGGGAAACGGCTTGATTTTCTTCTTCAAGAAATGGGGAGGGAAGTCAATACTATCGGGTCAAAAGCGAGCGATTCCGAGATTTCTGCTCAGGTTGTGGACTTAAAGAGTGAATTAGAAAAGATCCGGGAACAGGTGCAAAATATTGAGTAATCGATCAAGGCCAGTCGTCACATCGGAGAAACGGTGTCATTGACGGGAAAAAAATTGTTATTTGTCGTATCGGGTCCTTCCGGAGTGGGGAAATCCACCCTCTGCCGGCATATCTTGAAGACGATTCCCGACATTCGTCTTTCGGTATCGTACACCACGCGGAAACCTCGGTCCGGCGAAACGGATGGTAAGGAATACCGGTTTATTTCGGAGGACGAGTTTCGCGCAAAAATTTCCGAGCATGCCTTTGCTGAATACGCGGAAGTCTATGGACGATTATACGGAACACCATGGAAGGAGTTGAAACAAGAGTCTGATTCAAACACGGATATTTTATTGGACATTGATGTGCAAGGCGCGCGGCAGGTCATGAAAACGCTTCAAAAATCGGTGACGGTATTTATTCTGCCCCCTTCATTGGAGGTGCTTCGGACCCGTCTGGTTGAACGAGCGACGGATGCACCCGATGAGCAGGAGCGTCGGTTTCAAAAAGCCCAAGATGAAATGCGGAGCTATACGGAATACCAATACACCATTCGAAATGAAACCCTGGAACAGGCTATCGAGGAACTCCAAGCCGTCATTGTGGCTGAACGCGTTCGAACTACTCAAATCGATGCGGCTCACGTGTTCAGGTAGAGGCTGCATTGACTCGTTTGAATCGTGTAGACTACACAACTGACCTATTCTTATCACAGAAAGGAAAGAGGACATTCAATGGAAGCATTATCGCTATTACCTCAACATCACCAAAAAGAATTTGATTCGCGGTATCGGATCGTACTGATTGCTGCCCAGCGGGCCAAGCAATTGGTGCGAGGTTCAGAGGCTTACGGAACCAGCAAGTTTTCAAAAGCCACTTCAAGGGCTTTGGAAGAAGTGCTCAGCGGGCAAGTCCCCTATTTAATCGGGCAGGAAGCCAAAGAGGCCATTCGAAACGCCAAACGATCGAATGAACGGCCTATCGATCCGGCCCTCTATGCACAGCCGGATGAAAATGCGCAGGAGATCAAAAAAGAATTGAGTGTGTATATCGACGACACAGCTCAACATCTCGGCACGGTGGTCGAACCCGAGGAATAGCCGAATCCGCTGCCGTCATTTGACG
>DOFS01000215.1 GCA_003523945.1 Nitrospiraceae bacterium
AACCGGTTGGGGTTAGCGCATTCATGAAACTCAGGGAACTTCCGCGTAAATGGTCCGAGACAAGCCGCGTCTACTATCTGGACCGGCTACCGAAGAGCGGCACCTTATCCTGAGTGTCTGTTACCCCTTTAGCCACTGGTAAAGGCCAATTGTTCCTCCTGCCAGGATTGAACGGTTCCCGTTAAGGTGGCGCAACCATTTGTGACGGTCATATTCATGTCTATCGATTCATTCGTAGGAGAGGCAAAAAATGAAGATGAGGGAAAGGAAAAAAACAACCAGGTGGCAGGTTTGTGTTCTGCAGGGCTTTTGAAAAGTTAAAGATGCATAATTCATTTTCCTATTCAGGAATACTGGGAAGGGGTGCCTCCCTTCCCAGTCCTGCACCGGGATTATTCATCAATTTTTGGGGCGCTTTTAATGCGGACTCCCACTGTAGATAGGCTCCTTCCGTCAAGGTTGCAGTCGTTCCCATGCGATTCTGATTGATATTGGGAGGGGAGGCATCTTCTACTTCCGAATTCCCTTCCTTCACAAAATTGAGGAAACCCCTTCCGTTTTTGGGAAAGACGCAGCCTTTTGCGGTCCGCGTATTATTCTGAAATCATTTCTTTTGTCCTTCTTCTCCGTATTCCGCGGCAATTTTAGCGTGATGGGCCTGCATCCTGAAGGGACCTTGTCTGATCCTGCAGGAGAGGTAATGCTTCGTTATAGGCAACCTCCAGGTCTGCTAACACGGCATCCATTTCGGTCTTGTTTCTTAACCACGGTTCAGGATCGATAACATCAAGATTTTTGGAAATTCGTTCAGCATGCTCCAATTCCTTCGTGAGTTTCATGATGGGGCCATATAAACCCTGTTGCTTCTCTTCGCTGGAAGCCTGCGTGCGCATCGTTTTGAGGTCTTCGAGAAGCGCACGGGACTTCTGGAGTTGTTGATGAACATCTTCAATATAGTGTTCGTGATTTTTCTGGACATTCTTAATAAGGGTGATATGAGGACTGGGAGTTGAAACAAAATTCATGCTCTTTCCGAACAAAACATTCGACAAAGAAAAAAAGAATAGGGATGTGGTGAAAACGAGAATAAGTGATTTCGGTGAAAGACCGTGTTGCATGAGTAACCTCCTCTCTGAACAGCCTAAATGATGTTGATAATTAATGGACGCCCCTCACGTAGAATAAAAACCCGGTCCATATTGTACGGTTAAACGATTGTGAACCCGTTCGCCTCCTGATTCCTTCGCCAATTCTCTGGCCAGTCTCCATTCCACGATGGAGGGGACGGTTCCCTCGAGAGTCACGATGCCATTGCTCACGATAACGGTAATATCCTGGTCATAAAGATGGGGGTCCCACCAAAAAGCACGTCTAATCTCTTCCCAGATTTCTTCATCTTGTTTCCCAGGAGACTGGATTTGGAGGTAATTCACGACATCCGTAACTCCCTTTACTCTTTCCGCGGTTCGAACTATTTGGCTAATTTTGGCAGCTGAATACAGATATCCCTCGAGGGAGACCTTCCCATTTCTGGCTGAAATCTTTATTTCATAGGGGTCAATCAGCGGGTGTCGATCCAAAGCCGCACGAACCCGGTTTTCCAGCTCTTGATCCGTAAGGCGAATGGTGGGACGAACTTTTATGAAATTGCGAACCCGCCAGACGCCTACGGTATTCATTGTTGTCTCTTCTGCAGCGTGTTTGGCCGCCGTGTTATTCACAATACCGGTCAGGATTGCCGTGCCATCGATTACCCGAACATCGATCCCGGCACGTTCTATGCGAGGGTCATATGCCAAGGCTGTCCGAATGGCCCGTGCTGTGCGGGTATCCGATGAGAACAGATCTTGAGGATTCCGAAGCATACGATCCCGTGCCCACCACTCGACTGTAAGTGGGTCTACATTCACTTCTATGACCCCGCTTACCCAGGCGTCTGTATAAGCACTATGCTTTTCGGCAAGGCTTCCGACCGTACCGGTCAACGTGACATGTCCCCTTTCAACCATCATGCCGATCAGGGATTCATGTACCCAAACATCGGACTGAAGACGCCGGAGGATTTCCGCCTCAATCTCGGAATCTGGACGGGATGCCATGGGGTTTACGTGGATTCGGCTCCTGAGAGACCGAACACCTTTTACCGATTTGACCACTTCCTCAGTCAATTGCTTTTCCTGCCAACTTTCCACAGTTCCAGTGAGCGTCACACGTCCCTGTTCAACAGCCACGGTAATTTCATAAGAGTCCGCTGCCGGATCTTCGGCTAATGCCGTGAATACACTGAGCCGTAAGTCTTTGTCGCCAACATGAATGTCCGGTTGCACCCCTATGGTATTGATGAGCGCTTTGACCCCTCGAATGCTGGCCACGATCTTTCCGGCCCGTTCCTTTGCCAGGAGAGTAGGGACCTCTCCTGACAGCGTGACAATACCCTTATCTGTATGGACATCAATCTCATTGGAGGGGACGATCGGGTCGATGAGAAATCGGCTTTCAATTGCGATGGTCATATCCTTGTCCGTGATGACATCATGATCAACATTGGCCCAACCGATGAAAGGCGTTGCCATTCCCATCAATACCAGGACCAGCAGAATTCGGGGGTATTGAAAGG
>DOFS01000216.1 GCA_003523945.1 Nitrospiraceae bacterium
CCAACATCTTGAATCGCTTCTCCCGCCCCAACCTGTGTCCAAACGACAAAATACCAAAAGCGATTCAGATTTCAACCCGTGAGCCAAGGCAGCTGATTCGGGACGCAACAGCCGTTACGGCCTCATTTCCTTTTGTTCCCCGGCAGCAACACCACCCCTTTCCAAAAAAATAACTTTGCCCAGAAATAGCCAGCCCAGGGCAAGGCAAAGGCGGCCACCGGCTCCATAAAACCCGTGGTGACCGTCAATCCGGAAAGCGTGAAAAACATCACGATGCCCAGAAGGTACCAGAGCGGGACCAATCCACGACCTCGATGCTCAATATCATGCTCCGTGATGGCCTTCTTGGCCTTACGGACCGATCGTTGGCTATAGGCTTTCATTCTGTTGGCAAAATGCCCCGGAAACTCCCGCAGAAGGTACTGTTGATATTTCGTTTGAACAATTCCCACGAGAACCCCGGCGACAATGAGAGCAGAACTGTACGTGAAGGTTTCCCATCCATAGGTTCCTGCCCAGAATTGAAAGCCTAAGGCGACCACCCCGACGACGATCGAAATTAACCCCAATATACTGGCGGGAAACAGGATATTGGTCCGGACAAATTCCTGGGCTTTATCCGTTTCATCCTCATGACGTTTAACCGTGATCATTTTGGGCATATATTGGTCTCCGGATTAAGTCTTTCCAAGCTCAGAGGAGGGCGGGTTTTGATCACCAACCGTCTCCTCCAAGCCATCTTCTTCCGCATCGGGAATGCGATAGCGTTCACTCAACCAACCTTCCAAATCCACCTGTTGGCATCGTTTGGAACAAAAGGGCCGAAAGGGATTTCCTTCCCATTGTTCTACCTTGCCGCACATCGGACATTTCGCCGTCATTTCGTTCCTCCACAGGGAGTGTTGAAAAATGCCACCAGCGGCGTTCTCGCCGCTTGGTCGTGCTCACGTACTCCTCCGTACGCTCCGCTCGCCCAAGCGGTTGCGGCCTTGCTGGACTGGCCTTTTTGAACACTCACTTATGGTTTCCCGTGCGGGGTTCTGTCCCCCATCTAGTGATGAAAAGACAAAATATGAAGAATATTCAACAGTCCTCCCGACACGCCCGGCGCCATGATTCACGTCAGCCCTCACACGCTGAGGGGCCCTAATATGTCCCAAACAGATATATGCAGCTTCAGGCTAGGCATGAAATTGGGCTTCATACAAACCGGCATACAAGCCCCCTCTCGCCAGTAAGGTTGCATGATCGCCTTCTTCAATGATCTGTCCATGTTCCAGGACCACAATCCGATCCACGGTTTGCAGGGTCGACAGCCGATGGGCCACGATAAAGGTCGTCCGCCCCCGCATCAACTCATCCATCGCAATTCGAATCTCGACCTCGGTTTCGGTGTCAATATTGGAGGTGGCTTCGTCCATGACCACAATGGGTGGATTTTTGAGCAGCACCCTGGCAATGGCAATACGCTGTTTTTGCCCAACGGACAATTTCACCCCGCGTTCCCCGATCCAGGTGTCATACCCGTCAGGAAGCGCTTGAATAAATTCATGCGCTTGCGCAGCGCGCGCTACGGCTTCTATTTGATCGTGTGATGCCGACAAGTCTCCATAGGCCAGATTGGCCCGTACGGTCCCGTTGAATAAAAATGGCTCTTGCTGCACAAAGCCGATTTGTTCCCGAAGGTAGAATAATGGGAGATGACGGATATCGTATCCATCTAATTCGATCGCTCCCTCCCCTACATCGTAATAACGGAAGAGCAGTTTCATGAGCGTACTTTTTCCCACCCCGCTCGGCCCGACCAAAGCCACATGCTCCCCCGGTTCCACCGTCAGGGAAAGATGTTCATAGACCGGCATCTCCGGCCGATAGGCAAATGCCATATCCTTCCATTCGACTTTTCCCGATAACCGGGGTTGAACGGGACGAAGATGTCCCTGGTCCGGCACGGCCGGCTCTGCATCTAAGATGTCGAACACCCGTTCACTGGCCGCCAGGGCATGCTGCAATAAATGATTTACGGAATGAATTTGGTTGACCGGGGTATAAAACAACACCAGATAGGATAAAAACATGACTAATTCACCCGTGGAGAGACGACCCGCCACCACCTCTCCCGCGCCATACCACACAATTAAGACCGTTCCCAGGCTTCCGATGAAAATCATTCCCGGAGAATAAATCGACCATAAATACATCGCTTTCAGGTTGGCCTGGCTGTACTGTTGGCTCATGTCACGAAAACGCGCCTGTTCGTAGGGTTGTCGATTGAACCCCATCGTCTCCCGGATCCCGGACAAGGAATCCTGTAAATAGCCATTCAACTCAGCCGCCTGCTGACGGATATGGTGATAATACCGATGGACCCGGCGGGTAAACGCCACGCCACCGATGATGAGTATGGGAATCGGCAGCAGAACCAGAATGGCCATTTTCCAGTTTAGGATAAATAAAATAGTGGTAATCCCGACGAGCGTCAGCGTGGCCGTTAACATGCCCTCAAACCCGTCAATGAAAATTCGTTGCACATGCTCGGTGTCGTTCACGACGCGCGACATGATTTCTCCGGTCGATCGATTTTCGTAATACGTCAAGGACAACCGTTGCAGGGCCGCAAACACTTGTTGTCGAAGCCGATGCACCACCCGTTGCTCAAGCGTGTTGTTGAAACGAATCCGGAGAGAATTACAGAGATTCTTCAGTCCATACGCCAGGAACAATCCGACCAGCACCCAGGTCAGGACATCCATGTTTTTGGACGGAATGACGTCATCGATCACCACTTTGATGAGCCAGGGAGGAAGCAGTTCTAATGCCGTTGTCAAACCGGCAAACAAGAGGGTGAGGCACACGAGCCCCCGATAGGGGGCCAGGTACGACATGACTCGGATCAGGGCTTTCACAGGATATTCAGAAACCTTTTTCGTCGACAGATGGCGCGATCCTGAAGAGGATCACAAAACAATTTTCGTGGAATGGCTGAGCAGAAAAGGATCGGTGGTCAGCTCTTTTAAGCAGGGATTAAATCACCGTGGCGGATTCCTCACGCCAATAGGCATCAAACTCTTCCAATTGGGTCAGAGTTGACATGTCGGTCATTCGGTCAATAAACAATTTTCCAATGAGGTGGTCCATTTCGTGTTGGATGCACACTGCATAAAGCCCGTTGGCTTCGAAGTCCTGGAGCACCCCCTGTCGATCATAGGCCTGCACACGGATCATCGACGGTCTGACCACCTTCCCTCGCATGTTATCAATACTGAGACACCCTTCCCACATTTCACTTTGCGTCGGGCTATAAAACACTATTTTTGGATTAATGAGGACGGTTTTTGGAATCCCATCCTTCCCTTCACATTCCATCACAACGATCTGTTCTGACTGAGCGACCTGCGGGGCTGCCAACCCGATGCCTTCATAATGAACCATCGTTTCAAACATATCATCAAGGAATTCCTGAACTCGCCGACTCCCTATTGATGCAGGATCGACCGGCTTTGCCTGTTGCCGGAGAACCGGATTGCCGATTTTTGCTATAGGTAATACTGCCATCCACCTTACTCCTTTTTCCGAGCTTCTGAGAATATGAAAAAACCCAACAGCAGGGTTTTCGATACCTGGCCGTGCTTACGGGGACTCCTTCGTACGCTCCACCCGTCCAAGCGGCTGCCGCCTTGCTGGACAGGCCTTTTTGGACATTCTCTCATATTGGGTCTTTGTTTCTCATATGCCAATCAATACAACGTGAAAACTTAGAATATTCCATAGCCCTTCCACGGCCTCAGTCTTATGAACCATTCACTCCTCGCAGCACCGTGCGGCATTCCCCTGAGTCCCTCCGGGTAAGTTCGGACCCGTTGTTAACTCACATTCAGGTCTGCGGGCGGCCGGGGTGATTCAATGGACTGGGGTGTCTTTCCGAACTTTTCCTGATTCTCCTCCCACCAGGACCACCACGCCTTCACCCATTCCTTCCTATCTTCGGGAGTCGAGGATTCCCAATCATGGATTGGGCCCATGAAGTCGGTGAGGATCCAAAAGGAATCCCGCGCGGTAATCGACACATATTGCTCCGGATCGGAAATACCATTAATAATTAGAGGGAGAACTTCCTTCCGGGGCACCCGCCGCGATTCAAACACTGCCGTGTTCCGAATCGTGGAATTAGGGTCCTTCATCATAACCTCTATAGCCGGAATGACTTGGTTCGGGTCCAATCGTGTCGCCACGCGCAAGGCATGGGACCGGATTTTTGATTCTTCATCCGGATTCATGGCGACACTCAATAGCCCCGGTACCGCCGAGGAGTCATTCAGCATGGACAGGGTTTCCACCGCATTAAACCGGACCCTGGACACCGGCACCTTGAGCGCCTTCACTAAATACGGGATTGAATGTTTCCCAAAATAGACAAATTCCCCAATGGCCCAGAATTCCTGTCGGCCTTCAAGCAGGGGAATGAGCGATTCAAGACGCTCTTGATCCTGGGGCGTTAAGCTTTCAGGAGCCGGAGTGGCATCAACCCCCCTGGATTCTGGCTGAGGGGGAGGATCATAGGGCATTTGCGCGAAATAGAGGGGGGTGCGGCTTGGACCTATTTCAGCCCATAGGGGAGCGCCGGCCAGGAAAAAGCCGACGACCACCCAACTTAAAATCTGTGACCGGACTGTGGTTCGCTGCGTCATGGACATCCCTTTCATAAGTCCTCGTACATAAACCTTAGCAATGATTTAGTCTAGTAGCAGAAGGCTAAAACGGTCAAGACAAGCCTATTGAACTTTCAACTCTGTCCAGGCCCGATCATAATAGCGAATCGCCTCCTGCACATCCTCCAGCCACTCCATCCGGGTGAGCATATCACTCGGCGGATACACCGCTACATTGTTACGGATCTCTGCCGGGAGACGATCGCGAACATGGCGATTGGCTGAGGCAAATAATAGTCGTTGCGAGGTAACAAGGGCTACCTCTTCATCTAAAAGATAATTAATGAAATCCATGGCTAGCGCTTGTTGCCGGGAGCTGGCCAAGACGGCCAGACAGTCCGTCCACATCATCCCTCCTTCTTGCGGAAGGGCATACCGGATTGCTGGGTGCTCACGCATGGCCCTGGCGATCGGCCCGCCCCACGCATGGGCCAACACCACTTCCCCCGCCACAAG
>DOFS01000027.1 GCA_003523945.1 Nitrospiraceae bacterium
TCCGTGAGTGATTCGCTCATGCAACTCTGGGAAGTGTATTCATTAACCGGCATCCGGTTGATGACCGATGTGGCGGAAACCCTTCAGGAACGGAACAAAATAGGGTGAGTGATTTTACCGCACAGAAGACCTCAAAGGTTCGTGGGGGAGGCCATCTTCTAAACGAGGCATTTTTCCAGAATCATTATGAAGAAGCCGCACGCATCCTGGAAGGGTATCCGGTGGAGGATATTCTGCGAGTCCTGCAAGGAACCAGTCCGAAGAATGCGGCGAATCTCCTCACAGGTATCACCCCTCCTGTCGCCGCGGATACATTGGCGATTATGCCAACCGATCTGCTGAAACAGGTTGTGCCGCATCTCTCGCCTTCATTGTCGGCCTCTTTGTTCCAACGATTGGACGACGATTTGCAGCGGGCCATTCTATTTAGAGTGCCTGAACGGTATGCCCAGGAAATCCGGTCCTATATGACCTACCCGGAAGAATCCGTCGGCCGCATTATGGATCCGAAGTTTTTTGTGTTGCAGGAGGAAAGCACCGTTCGGGAGGCTATGTTACAGGTGCGGACCAGGGCGCAAAAGGATGTCCATGATGTGTATGTCATTGATCGAACCCAAAAGCTGGTGGGCCGGATTTCCGTTCGCGACCTGTTGCTAGTGGATCCTGAAGAGAAATTGCAGTCGGTCATGGTTCAGGATCTGCCCACGATTCATCCATTGGAGTCGCGTGAAGAAATTGTCGAACTTTTCGGGGAACGGCATTTTTTCACGATCCCCGTAGTGGATTTGGATGAACGCCTGTTAGGCGTCGTCCGGAACGAAGATATTATTAAGGCGAGTCAGGAAGACGCCAGTGCGGACCTGCTCACGATGGTGGGAGCCAATAAGGATGAGCGGGCGCTTTCCCCTGTCTGGTTTTCTGTCAGGAAACGATTACCATGGTTGCAACTTAATCTGTTAACGGCATTTGCGGCTGCCTTTGTGGTGGGAATGTTTGAAGGGACCATTGCAAAGTTTACGGCTTTGGCCGTGTTGCTCCCTGTCGTTGCCGGGCAATCAGGCAATACCGGGGCTCAATCCCTGGCCGTAGTGATTCGGGGGTTGGCCCTGCGGGATATTCGACCATCGCAATGGCTTCGGGTCAGTGGGAAAGAAGTCTATGTCGCGTTTTTAAATGCACTTGCCGTTTCCGCAACCGCCTGTCTTGCGGTGGGATTATGGAGCCGATCGTTTGGATTGGTTTTCATTATTGGACTGTCCATGATCATTTCAATGGTCATTGCGGGGTTATCCGGCGCGATCATTCCCATCGCTTTGAAGGCCCTCAAGCAGGATCCGGCTCAATCCTCATCCATTGTATTGACCACGGTGACCGATGTGGTCGGGTTTTTCAGTTTCTTGGGACTGGCCACCTTGCTTGCCGGTTTATTGGAAAACTGACCGGTTATTAGGGTAGTTGACGGTCTACTCCCCGATGCGCGTAATCCCGCTTGCTCCCTCCTTGTGGGTGCCCATTCATTTCAGGAAAATTTGTGGATTGCCTCCTTATTAAAGGTAGGGTAGTATCGCATTTTCTCTCATATCATTTTAGTCATTGTGGATAGGAGGCTCTATGGGATCACAGAAGACGTCAAAAACGGATCGGGTGGGGACATTAGATCAGGATATTACTCGGATTCGCCAACAGTTAGAGACCTTGAAAAAATTTCTGATCGATGAGCCAACTCCGGCCGCCCTAATTGAATTTGATTCCGCCACGGAAGATATTCTGGCAGATGCCTTAGGCAGTTCTTCTCCGCTCTTAGATACCTATGACTATGCCCAACTTGGAGAGGCAGCGGGGTTAATGAATGCTCCCGAAGAGGCGCCGGAAGGCACCACCCATCAGTCACAGCGTGAAACAATCCGGCAACGTCAGCGAGTACTGGAAAGCGGCATTGCGGATCTCGAGGCCAGGCGAGCCTCGCTTTCCCAGGAATCCAAAAAACTGAAAGCGGCCGGACCGACAGTCTCCGACTACATGGCAAAATCTGTGCGATCGGTGCCGCTCGATGCCACCCTGCAGGAAGCCGGGCAATGCCTGCAAAAATGGAAAATCGGGTCGGTATTAATCCAAAGCGGAGATGAGTTCCTGGGATATATCACCGAAACCGAATTGACGCGAGAGGTGGTAGCCTCCGGGACAGATCCTGTTACCACGACGGTAAAGACTTGCATGCGCGAGCCGTTAGTCACGGTTGAGACCAGTGACCCAATTGTTGAAGCCGTGCGCCTGATGAAAGAAAAAGGGACCAGGCATCTTGCGGTCACAGAAAGTAACAGGATCGTCGGTGTCGTCTCCGTTTCAGATATTATCCGGTATTATTCCGGGGTTGTGTAGACATTGTCTTCCTAAAGAATAGCACTCGCCTCCAAGCAATCGGGCCACCAGGCTTTCTTCCTCGAGGACACCCATGGGATTTGACGCCATCATGTGTCTCGAGGAAGAGGTCATCCTTATCCGTGAACTATCCCACCGGCCAATGAAAAACTCTTTCGGGTGGGGAGATCCAACAGTAAACGTTAGCTAAGAAAAATCTGCCTGATGGATTAGTTGAGATTTTCGGATTTGTCGAAAACCATATACTCGGTGAGTCTCAGAACTGCTGTCTGCTATCTGGTACGCCTTGAGTCGTATCTGGAATACCCCACTATGGATTTGGCTGTTGAGGGAAATACTATTCAGAACAGACTGCAACCAACCGGCAGATTCTAAACCCCGGTGGTATCTACCCAGATGTTCAATGGAGTATCGGGGGAGGGTATTCACCAGGAAATGTGGGGGAAGAGCATTGAGTGACGGCGTTTTGGCATCGAGAACCGACTATGAGGAGAAGTATGGGCAATGAAACGAGGGAGTTAAAAGTGAGTCATCTTCTCTGGCTTATGCGTATCGCTGGCCTGGCCATGGCGACGTGGATCGGATGTGCGGGGATTCTTGCGGTGTGTATGGAAATGAACACGACTGCTGCCTGGGCCGGTGAACGCACACAGTCCGCGCCGGAACAACTGGAGGAAAAGACCGTAAAGGAAGGAGGGTTTGCAGACGTTGCGCAATCAGTGACTCCGGCCGTCGTCAATATCACCGCGACCATTGATATTATTGATTCAAGGGGAGGAGGCGTTCCCCTCCCGTTTGGAGGTTTTGGTGAGGGCCAACAACCACCGGGTATTTCCAAACGTCAAAAGGGTTCAGGGTCGGGTGTCATTTTGTCTTCCGACGGATATATTGTGACCAATAACCATGTGATTGCCCAAAGCCGCGATCTTTTAGTGACGCTTCCGGATGCGCGTGAATTTCCAGCCAGGGTTGTCGGGGCGGATCCCGAAACGGATTTGGCCGTTATCAAAATTCAGGCTGAGCATCTTCCTGTGATCCCCTGGGGAAATTCCTCTTCGTTAGCCGTTGGCCAATATGTCCTGGCCATTGGCAACCCCTTTGGTCTGAATTCAACCGTGACGCTTGGTATCGTGAGCGCTCTTGATCGAGGAGGCATGGGGTTAGCCCGTTTTGAAGATTTCATTCAGACCGATGCGGCCATTAATCCGGGAAATTCCGGTGGAGCATTGGTGAACACACGGGGAGAATTAGTTGGCATCAATACGGCCATTGCCTCTCAAAGTGGAGGATATCAGGGGGTAGGGTTCGCTGTGCCTTCTTCATTGGCACAGCCTGTCTTAGATGAATTGATCAAAAAGGGAAAGATTGTCAGGGGATACTTAGGGCTGGGGGTTCAGGAAATGACGACGGAACTTGCTCCCTGGTTTAGCCTGAAAAGCAGCGAGGGAGCCTTAGTCACTGATGTGGTTCCTGGTGGGCCGGCCGATAAAGCCGGCCTACACCGGGGAGAGGTGATTCTCCGGTACCAGGGGAAACCGGTGAAAGATGGACAAATGCTGTTGGAACAGGTAACACGTGCCACCATTGGACAACAGATTGAGCTGGGTGTGGTCGAGAATGGAAAAGAACGGATGGTGCGGGCTGTCATCCATGAGCAACCGCCGATCCCTCAGGCGCGCCGTACCCGAACAACTCGCGTGGAACATGCTCTGGCCGGGGTGGAAGTGGCCGATGTCGATCAGGCGGCCATTCAGGAATATGGACTGAATCCTGCCACCAAAGGAGCGGTCGTCTCATTTCTTGAAGAAGGTTGTGCTGCTGAATTGGCCGGGATCATTGAAGGAGATGTGATTATTGAACTGAATAAGCATCCGGTGCAATCCGTCAGTGAGTATTCCGCATGGTATCAACGGCTCAAAAAAGCCCAGGCTGTGCTGGTCGTGCTAGTCCGTTCCTCACGTCATTTGTATGTCCTCGTGAAGTCTTCCTAACGAATCCAGTGTCGAGTGTTCGACTTATTTCTGAAATTTCCAATGACCTTGAATATCTGACATTTCCTCCACATCGGTAATCCCCATATGAATTCACTATCGAACCCTTCGGTCTGAGTTTGACGTGGAAGGGAAATCGCGTGAGCATCGGTTCTTTCATCCTTAATTGCCAAGAGATCGTTCGCCACGCTTTTTCGCGTTCCCCCTATATGCGTGTTGATTCCAGAGGTACGTTTTCTTAAATTGACTGACGGGGGGAATCCGGCTCTCAAGAATGGTCAGGAGACCACGATCAAGAGTCCTGTTGATTAAACGGTGGATCGGTTTCTGGTACAGGTTCAGAATGAATGGCAGGATTGTTTGGGGGGGGCATGGCAGGTGCCTTCTCGTGATGCTTATTCACCCGAAGCACCGGGGGGTCGTTGAGGAACGGTTCATAGCGCCGTACGTCTATTGTCACAAGATCATGCTCCTCAATGAGGAGATCAATTTCAGGTATCTGTTGTTGAAAAGTCGCTAAGAGGGTTCCGTCTTGAGTGGTCAGGATGACTCGTAATCGATCCTGTTGGCGTTCTTTGTGTGTTACCGACCCTTCAAGATGAAATGTGTCCTTCAAAGCAGTAGGCAGGTGGGGGTGCAGATACCGTGAGCCTAACATCGGACCACTTAACCCGAGACTCAACCCCAGGAAAAAGACCGTGGTCGGCATGACCCATGATCTCATGGTTTGTGCTCTGTGCTTGGGGCCCCGTCCTTTTGAGTATCTTGTTCCATTGGAGGGTCATTCTGCTCCATGGTAGGAGATTCAGCGTTAGTGGGTTCCTGCTCCGTCGGAGAAGGCTTTTGCTGCCCGCGGATCAATGTTTCCAGGCGATTGAGGGCATCCGCCGTTATGTCCCGAGCCCCTTTTGTCGCATGTTCGGATTTTTCCCTGAGATCTTCTATTTGTCGACGGAGGTCGCGCATTCCCCCGCCGGTTCGTTGAAAGGCCAGGATTGCAATCACTAATGCGACGATAGCAATCAATAGGGTCAGTACTTCCATGATGTCCTCCTTTTGTGATCAAGCCGTCAAATTGAAAAATATGAAGGGGGTGACGCCTTGTGATGCCTCTTTTTTTTGATTGAGGTTCCTGTGCCGGAATAACCGTCCTCTTCCTGACTCACCAGAATGTCTGACAACCTCTTCCTATTGTGACACGGCATTCGTTGGGAATCTATGGCCAACCTGAATATCGCTAGACTCCACCCACTTCCTCCACAGATGGGTTGCCTGGAATACATTTCTCCAACCTCGTTGTTGATGAACGAGGGGCAGAGGACTTCAGTTCCCGTAAAAAAATCCTTCCAACGGAAATCGATGCAGAGTTGCTCGACCTCTGGTGTGTGATGTGGGTTCAATTTTTTTTTCAGTATATGGCCTCTATGTGACGCGATAAAGGAGCCTCGTCCTTCGACGTTGTCGGGAGCGTTGAGGCATCCAAGCACTCCATCCTGGAGGGTTCCGCACAAGGGTGCGAGGAAATCCTGTCGGGTTGATATACTCCATGCGGGTTGAAGATCCAAAAAATTCCTGGTAGCAGTAAATATCCCGATCGGCTCTATTCAAGGATCGTTCAAAAATTAATGAAATTTAATGGCCAATTAATCCTCTCTTTAAACTTGATGGATAAGATAGACATAGAAAAAGGTTCAGATTTGAATTTCTTTTTATCAAGGAGGAATATTCATGGATAACCCAAAACGCTTTTCCCGCCGATGGCCGTTTCATTGGACGGGTGCTAATGTGACCGGTGTGAATTCGAGTAAGGCTGGAATGGCCGGCATCGCCTTCCTTGCGGGACTTCTCCTGCTCGGTTCCTGGAACATGCCCTTCCATTCTCAGGCGGAGATCTCCAGTTCCAGTACTCCTGCCTCGATTGATTCCCCGCTCAACATGGGCAAGGGAGGCTTTGCGGACATTGCTCAGGCAGTGACCCCAGCGGTAGTGAATATCACCGTTCGTAAGGAAGCTCCGGTTCCCATGTCGGGAATGCCCTCTGATCCGTTGAGGGAATTTTTTGGTATCCCGGGCATGCCGGAAATGCCTGGAATGCCGAATAGACGGGGAGGACCCCCTGCGCCGGAAGGCCAAGGAGCCGGGTCCGGTGTGATCATCTCCAGCGATGGGTATGTGTTAACAAACGACCATGTCGTTGATGGAGCCAAGGAAATTACGGTGACCCTTCCGGATAATCGGGAATTCACCGGAAATGTTGTTGGTCTTGATCCTCAGACTGACTTAGCCGTTATAAAAATTGACGGGAAGGACTTGCCCTATGTTCCCTGGGGAAATTCCGGCGAGCTTCGAGTCGGAGAATATGTCCTGGCGGTCGGAAATCCTTTTGGGTTGAATTCCACCGTCACGCTGGGAATTGTCAGCGCACTAGGTCGAGGAGGCATGGGTATTACCCAGTATGAAGATTTCATTCAGACCGATGCGGCGATCAATCCGGGGAATTCCGGTGGTGCGTTGGTGAATACGCGAGGCCAACTCGTCGGAATTAATACCGCAATTTTTTCGCAATCCGGCGGATATCAAGGTGTAGGTTTTGCGGTTCCCACCAATCTTGCCAAGCCGGTGTATGATAGTTTAGTCAAAACCGGAAAGGTTGTTCGAGGATTTCTGGGTGTCGGCATCCAAGCCGTGACGACCGATCTCGCCGACTCGTTTCAATTAAACCAATCCAAAGGGGCGCTGGTGACGAATGTTGTTCCAGGAAGTCCTGCAGATGAGGCAGGTATCAAACGTGGTGACGTGATTGTCGAATACCAGGGGAAACCCGTATTGGATCCCCGAAACCTTCAGCATCATGTGATCAGGACCACCGTCGGATCAGAAATCACCATGGTGATGATCCGGGATGGTCAGAAGCACAATCTGAAAGCGAAAATTCGTGAACAAGACAAGCCTGTCCAAGTGGCACAGGTCGGCCAGGTGGAAAAAGAAGGACCGCTTGCCGGTGTGGCTGTTCAGAATCTCAATCCTGGTATGGCCGAGCAATTAGGCGTGGAAGAAAATGTAAACGGGGTGGT
>DOFS01000029.1:0-6528 GCA_003523945.1 Nitrospiraceae bacterium
GCCGTCAGATCTCCTTCGACCGCCGGGCGAACGGTCCGGCCCGGAATCTCAAGATTAAGAACGGGACCTTGCATCGTGGAAAGCGGTTCATAGGCGTTGAACCCCAATTTCGTGTAGAGGGACAAGGAGCGATTATGATACGCCGCCTGCACCAACCGGATGCCTGCGCAACGGGCCTCCTGTCCGTATCCTATCACATACTCCATCAGCCGTCTACCCACGTTGCCGTTTTGCACGGACGGGTTGACGGTGATCGGACCCACGCCGGCAATGTCCCCACCCTCCCAGAGAAAGTTGCTCCCGACGATTTTCCCCTGCACTTCGGCCACAACGGAATGGATATCAGCACGGGTGAACAGGGAGGAAAGAAACTCGATGGCCACGGCGGGAGCGGGAAAATCAGGAGGGAAATGGTGCTGTTCGGCTATGGCCTTAAACGCTTCATAGCAGATCGAGCCGCAGGTTTCGGCATCGGAGGGGCTACCTTTTCGTAGTTTGAGGTCCATGTGTCAGGTTGTCTCCCGAAAGATTTGTAAACTATCAGCACCACCCGGACAATTCACACGTAGAGTCAATTGCGGTCAAGGCGGGAGGCAGCCCCGCAACATTCATTTTTATTCACTGGAAGGCAATTGGCTCCGTTGCTTTTTCCACTCATCGGTCAGAAGTCCGGAAAATCCCCAGTCTTCCTCATTGATCTCTTGAATCACGACATGTATGTGGTCAGAATTTTTCCCCAGCACACGAACCAGGGAATCGGTGACATCTTTGACCAATTCGGCCTTCTGCTCTCTGGAGGCACCCTTCGTAATCTGAATATTCACGTATGGCATCAGATGTCCCTAGTCTACTTGATTCAGATGTTTGGATGACATGCTACACGGCCTTGTGACACAACAATCTTCACCCGGCCGGCTTTGAGATGGACACCATCATTCAGAACCAGGCCGAACATAAAACTTTTGGGAAGAGGACATCGCCACCATACATCCGGCGTGGTTGAATGGATCCCAATTGCTCGATCACCTCTTTCAAAAAATCAACATACGGTTCAACAAACGCTTCACTGCCTTTTTGTCGACCGCCCATTTCTTTTTGCATACCATTTTTAAACAAATTGCCCTAAGAGTTAAACGTTCACCTGACTCTCTCAGAGAAAGTCCGTGTATTGGAAAGACAAGCATACTCCGCCGTTGAGTAACCCAAGGCAAGCGGCACGCATGATCCAGATTACTAGCTCGAAAACTCAGACCGCTCATTGGCAACAACGACGTCAGTGTTTGTGCTGCAGGCCGTATCAGAATTCTTGGAATAATCTGCCCGCACCAACCAACGGTTCTTCGAACCCATTTTCCCGTAGAGCGTACCAGAAGGTCACCGCGTTGATCCCCAGGATGGGAATCCCAAGAACCGGCTCCAACTTCTCTGTCACATCGATCAAACTCATGTTCGTTCCACACTGAACGACGGCATCCAATTTATGCTCATCCGTCGCCAATAGCTCCAGAATGGCCTTTTCCTTGGCCGGATCCGGAACATGCGCGATATGCAGCGCGTTCGCACAGGAGAACCCAACACTTGAAACCACTTCATAACCCAGCTCGTCGAACATTTGCGTCGCAGACGCGTTCCCGTTCTTATCGAAGGGCGTCAGGATCCCGATCCGTTTCGCGCCATACTTTCCCAGTGCAGCATGAACGGCATCATGCCAGGTGGCCCAGGACAGGCCGGAGTATTCTTCAATATCCATCATCGGGGCTCGAATGGCTTCGATGCCCCCAATGATATGCTCCAGGCTCATGCCCATGATCATGTATTGTGGCTCCGCCAAGGCTGCCACATCCACGGCTGCTCTCAGACCGCCCAGGAACTGTTTCTTATAGGCCCGCAGATCTTCTTCGGTTTCCAATCTGGGCGTCGGCGTCGTGACCGTGGCGGTATGAAGACCGACCCCACGTAGCCCGTCCGGTCCCTGGTTCCTACAAATGATGCTCCAGAGTTCATGCTCCATGCTGGTATTCGTGGCGGGAATCATCAGCCCGAACTTCCTTCTGAAACTCCGCACATCGGGATATCCGATGGAAGAGTCGATTGCGTCAAAGTTCTCCACCTTCGTGCCATTGTGAATCACGCCCGGAGGCGCCAAAGCCGGCATCGGCGGGACATTCACATCGGGAATGGTGATCGACTTTCCGGACAGCTTGCCGATGATGGTCTGGGCTCCGCGTTCGTTTGGTTTCTGCTGGTCGGTCATGGGGTAATCCTTCATCTATGCATAAGAGTCCGCAAGGGACATTGTCTTGTCGGCTTTAAGATATAACGTAGGATCTCCCAACAGCAAAAGTTTTCTAATGGGCTCAAATGATTTCCGTCTATCTGGAAGATGCCGGGTGTCGGCCCGGCAGCCGAGGTCCTTTTGTTACGGCAAAAGGACCCAAAACCATTGACGCCCCGCCCTGTCTCATCAGATTGATCGGACGCGCAGAGGAGGGAGACGGGCTACCTCGCGGGGCTCGAACAAGCCCGTCAAGAACAAAGTCGTCCGATCATAGGCACGGGCGGCAGGCGTCGAACAATGGGAGAAAAGGAGACGCCAGGAAATTCCAAATGGCAAGGTAACCTGTAATAGCGTGAATCAAAGACAGGAATGTTTAAGAAATTATTTGAACTCTGACTGGAAATTGCCGGGTGTCGGCCCGGCGGCCGAGGTCCTTTTGTTTCGGCAAAAGGACCCAAAACCATGTTGGCCATACTGTGGCCCTTCGGGTTCCCTGTGCGGTTGGCCGACTCCGGCGTCGCGCAAACTCGCTGCGCTCAAATAATGTGCGACTTTTTCCCGTGGTCGGCTGCACTGCTCGGCCACAGCACAAGGCCAGGAGAGCTATGGTAAACAATGAGTCCGTTAATTATGAAGAACCAACTCGCCAGGCTCAGACAAGGCCCGCCAGCTGATTAAAGCATCCGCCATGGGGCCGAACGGCAGGCGTGAGCCGGGGAAGGGGGAAAAATGAAGAAGAAAATGTCCAAGTGGCTTTCCTGCGGGATCCATCATCCTCTCAATCACGCTCAGATCCAAAAATTCCTGTCGGTTTCCCGTCGATACTGAGCTGGTTCTTCTTTTGCCAATAGTCCGAGATTCCTTCTTCGCCTTTCTTCTCAGCCCACGTTGAAAGCACCCGACGGTCTTCGACAAAGTTCATGAAAGGCACGGCATACCCGCAGGAGGTTTGTACTAACTCGATAGACACCAGGAAGTATTGTCGCGTCCCTGTCGTGGAAGGCAACTGAGTCGAGAATTCCGCCCAACGAGCATCCCTCGGATGAAAGACCTGGGCCGTCCCATAGACGCGAAGGATTCGTGGCGGCCCTTCAAAGGCACACCACATCATGGTTATTCGGTTGAATTCGGCCAGATGGGCTGCCGTTTCGTTCCCGCTACCGGTCAAATTCATCCAGAGTATCTCGCGAGAGTTCAGCACACGAAGTGAATCCTGGCCCTTCGGGGAGAGATTGATTCTTCCATCCTGCGCAGCCGTGGCCACAAAAAATATCTTTTGTTCACCAATAAATTGGCTTAACTCATCACTCAGCTCTGGAAATTGAACAGCCACGATACCGCTCCATTGACTTCAGTTTTTCACGACACAGCCCATTTTCAGATCATAACTCAAGAGGGCACAGGGGCTAAAGGATAGCTGTGATGCAGCAAAAAAATAATTGTATAGACTGTATAAATTTGAATTAGATGCCGGGTTTCGGCCCGGCAGTCGAGGTCCTTTTCTTTCGGGAAAAGGACCCAAAAAAACATTGACGCCCCGTCCGGTCTCATCAGATTGATTGGCCGCGCAGAAGGGGGAGACGGGCTAACTCGCGACGCTCGAACAAGCCCGTCAAGAGCAAGAGCGTCCAATCAGGGGGCCGCACGGCAGGCGTCGATCAGGGGAAAAAAGAAAAAAGTGGAAATTAATTGGGATGTTTGCAAACCATCCGTGGAAGATACTGTATCCCCGAAACATTCGTCATGGCTGTATAGAGTCTCAGCGGTCTCCTAAGGGCAAGGCTTTTAACAACACAATTCTCAATCGGCTTTACGCATCTGCAACATCTATTATATTGCCAGGCCTGATCCTAACCCCGAAAGCCCGTTTGTCGGAGGGCCCAGTTCGGCCACTTAAGAGGCGTGAACTGACGATTGTCCTAATTTAAACATTATTAAATTTCAAATTGCGGCAAATGGAATCACACATTCTTTGTTGGTCGTCAGTGAAACCATTTGGTAAAGAAATTGGCGAGGGGACAGGCTTACAAACTCACTAACTAAAGGCCTTAACTCACCTTCCAGTAATGACTTTAATTCTAGAGGCCTGTATCGAGCAGCACTACCAAGATAGAACATTGCGAGTAAAGTATATGCCAGATGAGTTATTTCCCCCGGCCGAAGATCTACATAATACCTATACCCTTGGGCTGTTAAAATTGGAACAATGTCAAGCTTTTGATACTCGCTCAGAATATTTTTATAAATACGGCTTATGTTGCTCTTGGTATATGACTTTCGACGCTTTGCCCGATAGATAATTTTTTGATTTCTTGAATATCCCTCTTTGAAATACTTTTCTCTCGCGCCTTTTAAGAATTTATCGGTATCAACCTTTGTCTCCTGCTCCTTAGCATATATAACTTCTGTGAATAATTTGTCGTGGGCATCAGTAACTTGAAATTCAATATCCACTGGAAGCAGTTTTCTTTTTGGTATGCGCCCTAAGCTGGTGCAAATGCTATGAACTTCAGGAACGTGAGAAAGTGCATGTTCAAATTCAACCTCATGAGGTTGAGTCATTGTCTTCCCAAGCAAAGTGCAGAACTCATAAAAAATGTTAACGGCATCATTCATCTTTCCTTTAATTTCAATGCATTGCACTTTACCTATTGGAAGGATCAATCCATGGTGTTCATGTGTGGTTTCGAGTGGGACATCTTTTAAGCTCAAAAAGCATTTCACCAAATCCAGCATTCCATAGTATAGAAGTGCGCCCTTCGCTGGTAGAGGTACACTTGCTGCCGACTTGTAGAAATCTTCGGCCAAGCCTGAATAATAGAGGGCACGCTCTATCTTCTGCCTATTTGCACCACGAGATTTAGATAGCTTTACCTGCAAATGAGAACTTAAAAATGCCCAAGGATCATTCGTTAATATTTGCTGCTCCCCTGGATCGAGGGCAACAAAGGAAAATCGAACTTTATTGTATTTGTATAATGCTGGTTGCCCTTTTTTGTTTTGCCTTGCCACGATGCTACCCTATTAATTTAAGATATTGGTCATCTGAGTTGGATGCCGAAGGCCTGTCCGTCGAGCCGAAGTGCATAACTGATATTAGGGCTTATCCATGGGCTTGCCTCGGCTTGGTCTAGCCGGTGTAGTTTGACGAAGATGTTGAGCCAACTCTTCCAGTACATAAACTGACTCCAGAAGGCTTTCAACAATATCCATTACTCGATTCAAGTCATCCACTTGAGGGGCAATACCCCGATGGGCCGCTGCACTTCCAGCCTCAAGGACGGCCGCCACAAATTCTCTGTTTTTCCGACCAACATAGCCCTGTCTTTCCAATGCTGTCAGCTTCTCGACAAAAGTGCCGACATCACCCACCTTGTCGAGAATGACTAAATCAATGATCGTCCGAGCACCAATCGTCGCCAATCTCGGACTGTCGGTCTGAAGAGCCCTATAGACTTCCTCGACAACCGCCTGAACTTGCTTTGGGAGCTTGTCCTTCCACAAAGGTGTTCTACGGGAAATTCGCGGTGGATAGAACTCAGGGATTCCCTTACCATAGGCATCATGTTCGAAGGTCCTTCTGATACTCCTCTCTTCACAGCCAAGGCATTGAAGAATTTCGAAGGTGTCCTTTTCCCCCACCGGGCCGCCTTCATAATCTGTATCCTCCGAAACAACCGTGTCCGTAGCCCGAACTACATGGTTCGTTTCACGGCTACAATTGTTGCAATGAATTCGAACAGGTTTATCCATATAGGAAAGGAAATTGAAATGCCTTTTTTCTCGAGGCTAAAAATTGATACAAGGTATCTGTGAGCTAGAGGCTCATCTCCTAAATAGCTGGCCCCCTAAAAGATTTAACATTGATTTTGCTTAAAGCCCCAAAAGGCTTTCATCTGGAAAGTAGGACAAGAAAGTTTTGTCTAAACACGCAAGTAAGTCAAGAATAATTGTGTGTCTTGTAGAAATTAACACAAAAGTCCACAACCAAACGCTTATATCCATCTGGTAACTTTCCCTTCACAAATACCATCATCCGGTTGGACACAGATTTTTCGCGAATCTTGCCATGAGCGGAGTCGAAGAGGCTCAGAATGAAAATTCAGTTGAGAACTCCGACGCCTCCCCCCGTCCCCATGATCGGACGCTCTTGTTCTCGACGGGCTCGTCCGAGCCCGGCGAGTTGGCCCGTCTCCCCTATCTTCGCGTCCGAGCAATCTGATGAGGGCGGGGCGTCACTGGTTTTGCCC
>DOFS01000029.1:6621-11024 GCA_003523945.1 Nitrospiraceae bacterium
GGGCGGGGCGTCACTGGTTTTGCCCACTTTTGCCGAAACAAAAGTGGGTCGTCGCGCGGGGGCGAAAACCCGGCATTATTGAAATTCTCTTGGACACGAGAAGGTAGGTACCTTCACATATGCATGTCATCCCGACCTTCGGTTTTTGACTGCAAAAAACCACGATGGATCCCGCTAACAACCGGCGGGAATGACGAAATAAGGAGAGCTCGCTATCTACAAACGCAGAAATGAATACTAAAGGGTGGGCTGAAATTCCAATGAGACAAGGAGGCTACGGTTAACTTTTTTGGGTGAGTTGTTGGAAAGAAAATTCAGAAAGGTTCGCTTGGGTATCGGCGTGTTCAATGGTCATTCCGACAAGCTGGCCATCTTTATCCAGGTCAATCAAAATATTGTCATTGATATCCCGGGTTTCTGCCACGGCATGGGTACTAAACTCAATATACGCCGTATCTGTATCCGAAAAATACTTTACTTTCATTCTGGCCTCCTAAAAGATCTGTCGAAAAACGCATTGTGAACCGTTTCCTTATCCGCCAACACAATCACTCTAAGAAATTTCCCATTGGCTTCTTTAATCCGTCCCCAAAAACGAAATCGTCCATCAGATTGCATGGATTCAAATTCGGGAAACTGAACGACTTGTTCAATCCATTCCATTTTGATGAAGTGACGGTCTGACCGTTCACGCATGTAATCAAAATAACGCGTCGTTTTTCACGAGCTTTTACTGTACCCATGGTCTGGGATTGATGCAACGTACCAGAAGTGCTCAGAAATATGAGCACACATCTCCTTCACTCTTGACCGCCGCCTTCTACCCTGCTCCATCATTAATACTCATGAGTCCCCGCTAACAACAGCCAGCATGACTAAGGTGGAGAGTCACACCTTGGATGCCGAAACAAAGGGGCTCGTCCGCTGGGGCAAAACCCGACATCACCAAACATCACGCTGACACCCGCCTGCAGGTATGACGGAGAGTTGTCGATAGAGGTTGGCGTCCTCCCCTGGTCCGACGCCTGCCGCCCGGCCTTCTGATCGGACGCTCTTGTTCTTGACGGGCTTGTGTGAGCCCTGCGAGTTAGCCCGCCTCTTCTTTCTTCGCGTCCGCTCAATCTTATGAGGGCGGGACGTCAATGGGTTTGGCCACTTTGACCGAAACCAAAGTGGCTCAGCCGCCGGGCCGAGATCCGGCAACACAGCGTTGAAACAAGAATGGGTCTGTAAAGTTCGTCAGGGTCCGACCCCCTCTATAGCCAATGTGCCTTGTCGAACAGGGGCGAAACCCGGCACAGATAGGCTGGTAAACCGGCGGCGATAAGCGGTAGGTTGAAATGACTGCTTAGGTTGGTTTCCAGTCCCTCTCACCGTGGACAACACCAGTGATCCACACATCGTTGTCTTCGACCCGATACATAATACGATAAAATCCATAGAGTAATTCTCTGCAAGATTTGTCACCTATTTCTGGAATGATACGTCCGGAGAGAGGAAATTTTTGCAACTGATCAGTTGATTCAATAATCCTGGAGACAAACAGGGCCGCTCTATCGACAGAATCTCTCGCGATATACTCCGCGATCGCATCTATGTCATTCAATGCAGTTGGAGACCAAATCACTTGACCCATTTTTGCAGTCTCTGTTTGGCTGCTTCATGGGGGACCCCTTTTCCTTCCCGGATTTCACGCTCACCATGTTCAAATTTGGTTTTCACGTAAAGGGCATGGATAATGTCATCCATTGTGGCCTCATCAGGTAATGCGTCAATGACTTGTTTTGCAATATCTTTGACAGCCATTTCATTCCTCCTTATTTATTGTCCGTCTCCTCAAAATCGAACCAAACCAAGCTGAGTGACCCAGGTTGCTGACCAAATGGCACTGGATCTATAGGGACTTGTCAGGTTTCCTTCACTCTCTCATATTAGCCCTTCTGTCTGGGCCTGGTGGAAATTATTGTACTTGAAGGTTATTCGAGGATCTACGAGGGATACGAGAGAGAGGAAGACTGAGCATTGGTTTCTTATGAGTTCGCCTGATCCGCACTCAGGCCCATAAAATTCGCTCTCCAGCACATTGGTATCCAAAAACACCCGCATCAGGAAATATCGCGAAGGAGATCTTCATCCGAAAGATAGACTCGCGCTTCCGCAAACGGCATGGTCTTTGTGCGCAAAGCCTCGAATTGCACGAGACGCAGATGGCGGGTAAAGGCCTCACGAGCTATCGTGCTTCGGGATTTTCCTGATTGGCGACTGGCTTCCCTAAGAAGCCGATCAAGGTCCTTGTCCAGTCGAATAGTAATAGATGTGGATTGCATGCAATGGAAGGTAGGACAGAGTTTAGGTCATGTCAACCAATCCCCTTCCTCCCTAAACACCAACGGTGGTCTGGGCACAGATTCTTCGCCGGTGGCTCAGAATGACAATTCAGTTGAGAACTCCGACGCCTTCCGCCCGGCCCACGATCGGACGCTCTTGTTCTTGACGGGCTTGTGTGAGCCCCCCGATTCAGCCCGCCATAATTAAGGGGCGAATTTTTCAGCAGGCTCTCCTGGCCTTGTGGTGTGGCCGAGCAGTGCAGCCGACCCCGGAAAAAAGGCGCGCAGTGTGTGAACGTAGCGAGTTTGCGCGCCGCCGGGGTCGGCGAACCGCACAGGGAACCCAAAGGGCCACACCACGGCCAACATGGTTTTGGCCACTTTGACCGAAACAAAAGTGGGTCGTCTGGCGGGGGCGAAACCCCGCAACACAGAACCTCACACCGACACCAACTCAGCGGGTATAAGGAAGTGGTAAGGTACGAGTTTGCTCCCCTGGTCCGACGCCTGCCGCCCGTCCCCATGATCGGACGCTCTTGTTCTTGGCGGACTTGTCCGAGGACCGCGAGTTAGCCCGTCATATTAAGGGGCCCATTCTCTCTGTAAGCTCTTCTGGCCTTGTGGTGTGGCCGAGCAGTGCAGCCGACACTGGGAAAAAGGCGCGCGTTGTTTGAGGGTAGCGAGTTTGCGCGCCGCCGGAGTCGGCGAACCGCACAGGGAACCCGAAGGGCCACAGCACGGCCAACATGGTTTTTCCCACTTTTGCCGAAACAAAAGTGGGTCGGCGCCGGGACGAACCCCGGCCACGCAGAACCTCACGCCGACACCAACTCAGCGGGTACATGAAAGTGTTGAGGTACGAGGATGTTCCCCAGTCCGACGCCTGCCGCCCGTCCCCCCGATCGGACGCACTTATTCTTGGCGGGCTTGTGTGAGCCCCGCGAGTTAGCCCGCCTCTTCCTCCTTCGCGTCCGTGTAATCTAATGAGGCGGGCGAGACGTCAATGGTTTTGCCCACTTTTGCCGAAACCAAAGTGGCTCGTCCGCCGGGACGAACCCCGGCATTTATCGTTTTTTAGGAGTCGGCAGTGGTTTTTTTTAAGACTTCTTGAAAGAGACGCTCCACCCGCTCACTGGAAAGGACAACTTCATAGGACCTATATGCAGGGCAAAGCCCTACCTGCCGAGCATGAGTATTCAGCAATTCCATCATCGCAAGAGTGAAACGTCCCCCGCAGCAGCGGATCCGAAGAAGCCCAATCAGGGTTGGAACGCATTTCGAAATTGGGTATCCGTGACTTGCCAAAATTGTATATGGTGGTAATATACAGTAACCCTGCACTAACATGATTGACTGGACGCCAATAATCGGTTTTGACTGGGATGAGGGCAATGCTCGCAAGAGTGCCGACAAGCATGACGTCAGTCAGCCTGAGGCTGAGCAAGCATTTCTTAACCGGCCTTTGTTGGTATCTCCTGATACACTGCACAGCCAACAAGAGCCGCGCTATCATGCGCTAGGGACAACCGACAACAAGCGTCAGCTTCACCTGACCTTTACTGTACGATCGAGTACTGCCGGTATGTTAATTCGGATCATTTCAGCGCGTGACATGCACCGCAAAGAGAGGACCAAATATGAACAATCGAAAAAAAATTCCTGAGTTTAAAAGCGAAGCTGAAGAACGTGCGTTCTGGGAAAGTCATGACTCCAGTGAGTATATAGACTGGGATAAGGCTCAGACTGCCTCTTTCCCAAATCTGAAGCTGTCAACAAAAACCATTTCGCTCCGGCTTCCCGAGGGACTGCTGGATCGTATAAAAATTGAGGCGAACAAGCGCGATGTGCCCTACCAATCCCTTATCAAAACCTGGCTGTCGGAAGATGTTAAAACTCGCTAACAACGGTCCGCTCGGTTTTTCGGTGGGGTGAGGTCTCCAGACCGAATCCGGCTCGTTTTCACCACCTACTACACCCTCTGCTGACTTCTGCACGCCCATTTGCCGAAAGAAAAGGACTTCGTCCGCCTGGACGAACCACGGCAACATGGAGCATCAAGCCGACTCCAACCCTGCA
>DOFS01000030.1:0-287 GCA_003523945.1 Nitrospiraceae bacterium
TCCAGCCAACACCCTATCGGACAAGTTTTTAAGGAAATAGGTCCTTGAGATTTCGGTTTTTTTTCTTTTTCAGCGAGTATTGTCAATATGGAAACTGGGTACCCATGTTTCGTTAAGGTCTCGCTTAGAAATCTCACACACTGGTGGGGAAACCTGTTCATCATACCCTAGCTGAATGGACTTCGTGACCTTTCTTTACGTTCTGATAAAAATCAAACACCCTACCGGGCTATGAGTGTTGGAGGGTAAATTAACGTTCACAATATTATCTTCTCCCTAAAAAACCT
>DOFS01000030.1:405-8599 GCA_003523945.1 Nitrospiraceae bacterium
CGTTTTTCCCACCCATCATTTTTTACTCTTAAGTTCAGGCCATCTAGCCCGGAAAACTTTCGGTCCATTACCTAAATGGGCGTGGTGGATTTTGTCGGGATCCTTAACGGGGTTGTCACGATACAACTCCGACGAACCTGCCCTCAAAATACATGATCGCGCACGGATGCTAAAAGTCGATTAGAGACACCTGTCAATAGCTTTAACATAGAGCGTTTGTGGATCCGGACGGTCCTGGTGTTTTAACATGCCAGCCGACTCCGTCCGTTCAAGTTTGGTGGCAATGGTGGCTGTTTTTTTGATTTCAAAAGAGAGGTACAGGGTTTGCTTAACTGAAGCTGGAGACAGGGACACCTATTACCGAGGGACACTATGAAAATTTGTGAAAAATGTCAGGGGGCGATGGTGGTAGAGCGCGCGGTGGATTTGGAAGTGGGATTAAGTCTTTTGTATTTTGCTTGTTTGAATTGTGGAAAACGGATTCAGGCGGAAAAAGAACCCCGGCCTCTAGTTCATTAATTACTGATATTTACAACCAGGTAAACGGAGGAGTTATGCAACACCAGAGTCGACCATTGACTAATGATGAGCGTAAGGCAGCGGAAGCGGCGTTCCGAGGGGCACCGTTCGACCCACAATTGTCCGAATCAGCTAGGAAGGTCTATTTAGGGATTTCCTCCGCGATGGCGAACAAACGCAATGAGGCATTCCAAGAGTATGATCTTTCGCAACCGGCGGTTATGGCTAAAAGAGCATCGACAGAATTACAGGCTCGATCTCGCGCAAAATCTTCATTGTGGTAATCACTGTACATTGATCTGAGGGCAACCTTTCAGTTTGGCTGTCCTCAGCCTGCCCCTTGCATTCAATTCGACAAAGTAATATTCCTCATCACCTAGAATGATTTTGGTGCTACGTGTTTACCCATACCAACCAGGTTTATCAGAGAGAGTGTTTTTGCATTGTGGAGGTGATTGAGTCCTAAATTGCTTGGGGTGTGGTGCCTACTTAGTATTGCGGTATAACACTACATTTCTCCATTTTTTCTGGTGGTGGGGTATAATGTTAAAATAATCCAAACAATTCGCCAGGTATTTATGAAATCGTCAAGGAAAACACATCTTTCATGGCTGCGATATTTCCGGAACGTGGGAATGATTCACGGTATAATTTTTCTCATAGTTCTTTTTGTCGGGACAGGGGTGTTCGCTCAATACCAGGGAATGATGTTAGATGAGGAGAGGGTCAATCAAGCAAGGGCGGCGTGGATGGATGGATCCGTTAATCAGGCGCTGAATATCCTTGACCAGGAAATTCTGAAATTTCCCGGACATACCTTTCTCCAAAAACTTCGCGGCGACATCTTGACGACGATCCGTCGAAACCAGGAAGCCTTAAAAGATTATGAGGCTGTACTTGAACATGACCCTGACTCGTTGGGGGTTCGGTGGGCAAAATGGAGTGTATTGACCAGGTTGGGAGAGGGAGACTTGGCAATTGCGGAGCTAAAGGGTATTGCCCAGCGATCAGTTGAAAATCCTCTGGCCCACATGCTACTAGCGCAAGAACTCCGCAAACTCGATCGTTTGGAGGAGTCAGCTGAATCATATCGCCAAGCGGTCCTCCTGTCCCCGGATTTGCCGGGATGGCGTTTGTCTTTGGCACGAGCCCTGTTTGATATCCTAGATTATGAAGGCGCGAGAAAAGAGGTGGAAGGGGTCATGCAAAATGTTCAAAAGGGTTCTCCTGTCGAAGGCGCTGCTCGTAATCTGTTAATGGTGGTGTTTGGGGCCACGAAAGAGAGGGGGCGACGTTTTCAACCAATTTTTAGCCCAGAGGGCACTGGAGCAGGGCATAAGCAATGGGGGTTGATTCGTCATAAAGCCTGGAAACTCTTTGTGGCCGGCAAATATGAAGAAGCCGAGCCGGTGTTTCGAGAAATTCTTACCCTCAAGCCTTCTGATCAACGAGCGGCCTATGACCTCGGTCGAATTTTAATGGAATTGGATCGTTACCAGGAAGCCATCGACTTTTTCCAAAAGGGGATTGATCAGGGTGTATCTAATGAGGTGTATTTGGACTCCATTTTTCGTATCGGCCAGTGCTTGGTGGAATTGGAAAGATGGCCTGAAGCATTGATTCATTTTGAAATTCTTCAGGAGTTGGGCTCTACGCCAACAACCAGCCCTGAGGAGACTCAGGAAAGTACCGATGATCCTCCGATCGTTGCTGTAGCTCCAGTCTTGGATAAGCAAACGATTGACCGTTGGTTGGAGAAGGTTCGCGCTCATCTTCCCAGCACCCAGAAGTCCTCAGAGATTCCCAGCCCAGTCAATCCTGATCCCGTCATACCCGATCCGCCGCTGGTTCAAACAGAGGAATTGCCGACAAGAAGCCTAGAGGGTTTTGAACCGGTTCATTCCAGAGCCTCTTTAATGGGACGTGACGCGGATTTCAGTTGGTTCCGGTTTGCTATTCCTGCAAAGATGGTGATGCGTGATGATCTGCTTATGGGGTCTCATGAATTTATCCCCATTGATCCGGGAGATACTTTTCTCGTGACTCAAAAAGAGATCTATGTGGTGTTTGGCTTAGTTACATCCTCCTATGATGAAATTCCCCTAACCGCAAAATGCTTTCTTGAAAGGTCTGAGATTTTATCTGGTCAGTTGGCGTTAGCTCAGGATCGGGTCGTTATGAGCATGAATGATCAATCCGGATACTTTCGGTTTCAGGCTTTACCGAATGGCTGGAAGCCCGGACTTTATCGTTGTGGTTTATTTGTGGGAGACGAGGCCTCCGCTTATAATTTAGCAGATGAGGTCAGATTTCGAATTGTCCCAACCTCCTGACAGATGTGAGATTTTTGCGAGTGAGGATGTAATGCCTTACGAAGGAATTTCCCCCTTTTTTCATGCCTAGCGATCACGCGTTTCTATGCCTTGTATATCCATCACATTAAATTTTTTTCCAGGAATTCTGGGTATAGGGGATCAAGCAAAGGCAGCAGGGGGTCATAATATGGGATCTGGGCACTCGTACGTTTCAGAATCAGGCACTGGGCATCGTTCTCTGGTTCATTGACTCTGCTCACAGAGGTAAGATTATTGTTTTGATGGCAGATAACGGCATCCATTTAGGGCTTGTTAAGACTCCATGAACAACCGGGAATTCGGTTCTAACGGTCAATCACCGACAATCCATGTCCCCCTATACAGCCTCAATGTTTTTGCATATTTTCTACAATTCTGACCGAGGTTGTTATACCCTCTGGCGAAACTGCGGCCTCAATGTAGTTTCCTTTGGAAAAGTCACTTGAAGATTTCCCGCTTTTCCCTGGCATTCGAACCCTGACGGTCTTCCCATTGCTGTTCTCTATGACTAATGTGTGATTTTCCACTTCCATCACTTTCCCTTCTACAACTCCCCCAATCCCGGATGCGATCGGAGAAGGTTCCTCCATAGCGGTTTCTTGCGCATGTAGGTGTCCCGAAAGCGGTGCACTTAACAGGACCAACACCGGTATTGCACCTAACAAAAGTTTTGCCGTTTTCATTTCTTACATCCTCCTTTTTCTTCGCAATTTCTCTGGAATAAAAAGTTGGGCCAACGCCTCATTATGTCCCTGCATTCCTTTCCTTTTCATTAGACAAAACATTCTCCTATCAGGGTGCCAGAGTCCAAGGCGCAGCATTTTTTATAAATCCCTTGCACCGGTTATAACCCGTTCACCATATCTTAAGAGCCAGGAGCTTAAGTGTCTTACGTGACTACCGGAATGTGGACAACATTGATTCATCTCGCCCTCTTTTGTCTGGTGCTAAACGCACGACTCTTTAGGGATAGTAATCTTGAAGGAGCGAATTTTTTTTCAATTTCTAAACCACAAAGGAGGTCACAATGAAAAATTTAATTATTGTATGCTTGACGTTTGTCGGGTTCACATGGGGAGTTAGCCCGGCTTGGGCATTATTCGGTGAGGATAAGGCAGAATTATTGAAAGAAACGAAAATTACTCTGGTCGAGGCCGTGGAAAAGGCTCTTAATAATGTTCAGGGAAAGGCCGTTGGCGCTGAATTAGAAAAAGAACATGGTGATACAGTTTTCGAGATAAAAATTATTGATGAAGCTGGAACCACCAGAGAAATATACGTGGATGCTCATTCAGGGAATGTTCTCAAGGTTGAGAAGGATTAAATTCTTTTCATAACCATTTGAGAAATCGGGATTTCAATTCCCTTACGATGCGGAAGGAGGAGTATGCGGTCGGTAGGTCTCGCCGCTAGGTTCCTTGTCCTTTCCCCACCGCGGCTTTGCTAAGCAGGCCTTATTGAGCGGTCATGCTCTGACTTCAGAATGGAGTAGGAGGGACCTGAGGATGACGTCGCAAGCATGCCGATAGGTTAGTGCCCCTTATTAAGTAAGCTGTGACTTTGATAATTTTTCCAGAGCAAGCTGTTTTAAGGTGCGCAAGTCCAGTTTACCTGTTCCTAATACTGGGAGGTGATCCACTTTGATGTAATTGTCCCGTTTGGGAATGAACAGATTGGGCAATCCACTAGCCGAGACCTTTTCCAGGATATCCGGGATGGCCGATTCTTCGAGGGTATGTAAGACCACCAACTGCTCTCCTTTTCGTTCATCGGGCACAGCGGTGACAGCCAGAACCATGGTGTCGGCGTTTGCGGCTTCCAGTAAGGCCTTCTCAACTTGTCCATGAGGAATCATCTCGCCACCGATTTTGGAAAAACGAGATAGGCGATCGGTAATCGTAATAAATCCATCCTCATCGAGTGCGGCAATATCTCCGGTAATGTACCATCCCTGTCGTATTACCTTGGCGGTTAAATCCTCACGGCCTAAATACCCATCCATTACGTTGGGTCCCTTGACTAACAGCATGCCCGGAGTGCCGACGGGCAATGGTTGCTCGGTATCAGGATCGACAATTCTGACAGACACGCCGGGAAGGGGCTGCCCGACCGTTCCCCGCCGTGAGGCGGATTGGAAAAATCCCGCCGCCCGAAAATCTGGACAGTTAAGGGCAATCACCGGCGCACATTCTGTGACCCCGTATCCCTCAATAGGTCGAATCCCAAATCGTTCTTCGAATGCGATCAGAAGCCGGTCGGGTAATTTCTCCGCGCCTGTCAAGACGATCCGCAGGGAACCGAATTGTTCAGGGGAACACCGGCGAACGAACAATTGTAGGAAGGTCGGGGTCGTTAGCAGGATGGTAATTCGATGCTGGTGGATCAGGTCTCCAATGGGCCCGGCATCCAATGGAGAGGGATGATAGATCACGCTCGCTCCATGGAGAACCGGAAACCACAGTGTGGCCAGATATCCAAAAGAATGAAAAAACGGCAAAATACCTAAAACTCGGTCGTTGTGGTCCAGGTGCAGGACTTGGGCAATACCTTCCACGTTTGAATCAAGGTTGAAATGACTCAGCAGGACGCCTTTGGGTTCTCCAGTGCTCCCGCTACTAAATATGATTGTGGCGATATCATCGATCGAAGGATGTATTGAGGCCCCACAGAGACGCTCCAACATCCTGATTGGAGCGAAGAGCGCTAACAGCGCCGCGGTAAGCCGAGCCTGCAAATTTATTGTGTTTCGAATTTCCTCGATCCAGATGGGAGTAAGGTTAGCCGGCAATTCAACTTGGGCTTTTTTCAAGAAGACACGACTGGTGAGAACCGTCATTAACCCAGCTTGTTTGGAGGCAGATTCCAACCCTTGTGTACCAACGGTGTAATTCAAATTGACGGTGGTTCTTCCGGAAAGAGTCGCCGCCACATTGGCAAGTGCGCCGCCCACACTGGGAGGTAGTAGAATCCCCACCGTATGTTGCCCTTCCCAACGAGGTCTGAGTGCTCTTCCCAGGGCAATGGCGCCTGTTAGCGCCTGGAAGCAGGACACACGAGGTCTGGTTGCATCACCAAATACGATACGAAGCGGGTGTTTCCGCATGGCCCATACAAAGCTGTGATGGAGCGGCCGTCGGGTGGGTTTTCGAAAACGCCACGCGGCTTCTCCTAATTCCTGAACGGCGTGCCGTACCTCTTCGGCAGATGTGGTTGAGGGGAGGGGTTCGCCGATAGAGAGCGTAATGGGATAGGGGAAGCGAGTAGGCCACTTTGCTAAAAAACGGCCGCCGATGAAACTGAAGATACTTCCCCAGACCCGGTCAAGGTGGATGGGAATAATGGGGACATCCCGACCTTTGATGATACGGGTGAATCCCGACCGGAAGGGTAAGAGGTTGCCGGTACGGGTAATTTGGCCTTCTGGAAAAATGCAGACCAGTTCGCCTCGATCGAGACTCTGTCCTGCTTGCCGTAACGCATGTAAGATTTCTCTGGGAGATCCGTTCGAGGAAATTGGAATGACCCCCATGATTTTGGCAAAGGGATTGAGCACGCGATGGTCATAATAATGTTGGTCGACGAGAAATCGAATAGGGCGATCGGTGGTGGCGAGTAGGAGCAGTCCATCAATGAAGGAGACATGATTGGGCACCAGAAGTGCCCCGCCCTCTTGCGGAATACGATCCCGTCCGGTGATGGTGAGTCGATAGATGGTGTGGGTGAACAAGACTAACATCAGCCGAATAAACATTTCGGGGAGAACCCGAAGCGCCCAAATGGTGAGAGCTGCGCTCCCAATGCCGGATACGAGAAAGATATTACTGGCGCTGAGCCCGATCTTTGAGAGGAATCCTGATCCCAGAGAACCCAACAGGACTCCTCCAAAGACCAGGGTATTGGCAAAGGCAATCACCGCGCCTCGTCGATCAGCGGGAGATCGCCATTGAATGAGGGCGTTGAGCGGGACCACCACAAATCCGCTGGCGAGGCCAAGGCATGCCATGGCCATGAGTGTTCCTCCTAACTGGGGCGAGCCAAACCCTAAGGCGAAGAGACTTGCGGATATCCCGATGCCTCCCAAGGGAAGATAGCCTAATTCCACTTTGGCCGCTGATAGCGTTCCGGCCAAGAGGGCTCCAATGCCTATTCCGACTCCGAAGGCCGCCAAAGGTAGCCCTGAAAGCGAATCAGATAATTGAAGGACGGCTTTGGCGTAGATCAACACATCTTGGCCAACCAAACTAGCCAATGTCCAAAATGCAATGGCCCCCAGGATGCCTAATTTCAAGACCCGATCCAATCGAAGCGCTTCAATGGCGGCCTGCCAGGTTTCTCGAACTCCACCCTCAAGGCGAGCCCGTGGGACTGTGGGAATAAACAATGAAGCCCATAATCCTATCCCGGAGCAAAACAGGAGCACTAACCCTGTCAGCCACGGAGTTTGGCCTGAAAGGTCCAGCAAGGGACCTGCCAATGCGGTCCCTGCAATGATGGCGATGAAGGTCCACATCTCGAGTTGACCGTTTCCCCATGACAAGCGATTGTGAGGCAGTAGTTCAGGAAGAATCCCATATTTGGAAGGACTGAAGATGGCGCTTTGGGCACCCATTGCGGCTAGCACCAACAGGGGGAGGAACCCACCCAGAGGATTCCAAAAGAGGGCTGCGGTGCCAGCTCCCATTAACAAGACTTCAACGGCCTTCATGACGACGATGACGGTTCGCTTACTGAACCGATCGGAAAAGACTCCGGCAAAGGCCGAAACCACCATCAGTGGAAGGGTGAAGATGACAAAGGCTTGCGTGGTTGTCGCCTGTGAGCCTGCTTCAAACTCTGGACCAGAGGCACCTGCCGAGGCGGCGACTTGTTTGATAGCCAAAAGGGCGACAATGAGTTTCCAGGCGTTATCGTTGAAGGCTCCAAAAAATTGGGCAACGAGCAATCCGCGGAGAGCCGAGGATTGAGCTGCTGGCGCCATGGATTCTGAGGAAGATTCAGTCACCGGGATCACGAGGTGTGAGAGATGGTTCTTTTTTCTATTTTCCTTGGGGACAAGAAAATATTGTTCATAGCGGAATCAGGAGTATCTGTTGGTAGTTGCTGTGATGCGGGATAAGAGCATTCCCTAACTCGAGATGTTGAATGGTAACATGGTTTGTCTTATTTGCCAGTAAAAACAAGCCAGGACGACCATGAGAACTCCTTAGAGGGCGAGTCATCTCCAGCATAGCGGAACAATAAAGTTGAGTTATCTTGAATGAGCCATCCTTTCACGTCAACAGTTTGTGGTCCATATTCTTGACCTTCAAGGAGGGGAATGG
>DOFS01000023.1 GCA_003523945.1 Nitrospiraceae bacterium
ACGGATACAGCATCTTCCTTCCTAGGTGCCAGTTATACACTTCAGGCATTGTCGTCCTCCGTTTCTGTTGTTTAATTAACCAAGTAAACAAGGGGGAAACCTAAAGAATACGATTTCTTTAGGTTTCCCTAGTCCCGCTCCTACACCTTAATCTTAATATGGTCACCCTTCAGCCATTTGATCATGAACTCATTCTCCTGGCCTGGAGTAAACCCAGTCCGAACCGGTTCCCACGGGCCACGACCACCGATACCACCATCCTCCGCCTTGGTAATACGGATCAGACATTCCTTCGGCACCGTGTTGACCGCATGGTTATCTACCTGGTACCCAAATTTAAATTTCCAACCGACTGCATGCTTGCCTGGCAGCGAGTCCAATTGCTGCATCGGCATCAACCAATCCCGCGTAAAGGACTGTTGGGCCCCATATCGGAAGTTCGATTGATATCCGGTGTCCAACGCAATTGCCCGTCCATCCGGTCTGGTCTCATGCCCTTTGACCGACTTCGCGGTCGACACGTATGGCGCATGCTTGGCCATCGTGACATGGTATGGATAGGCCGGGTTATACTTCGCCCGGATCATCAATCGCGCCACCTTGTAATAGGGGTCACTTGGCTTCCAACCACGATACGGCCTGTCTACCGGGTTCCCGTCGACATAGACATAGTCCCCGTCGTTGATACCACGATCTTTGGCCGCTTGTGGATTGATATGAATTTGATGCTCACCCACCCCTGGGGTCCGCTTATCCATCCGATAGGCATCGCCAAAGTTGGATTCATACATCTGCACCCAGTCGTTGACCGACCATTGGCTATGTACCCGATGCCTGGTCTTCGGCGTCACGCAGTAGAACTGATACCCCTTTTCCCAGAGCGGGTTGGAGTACCGTTTAATCTCCTGCCACGGCAACTTGATATTTCTGACGGTTTTATCGTCATGGTGTTGCGCCGTGATCGGAATCCCATAGTCGTCAGGTCTTACGTATGGATTGGACGACATAATCGCATTGGGCAAGTAGGGTGTCGCTTCCGTCCCCTCACGATGAGAGATGAAATTCTCCCCATACTCAATACATTCAGGCTCCACCCGGTAATTCTCGTACCGACCGGTCCGGGTCCACTGAGGTTTCGACTCGTTGGTCTCCTCCCAGAAGGGATGGCGAGGATAGGTGCGACACATCACCATCCAGCCCTTTTCCGACTTCAACATCACATCCGCATTGTAACCGTAGGCGGTGGTACTGGCATCTAAGATTCGCTGCAAATAGACATCCACCCGATTGTCGTATACAAATTTAAAATAATCGCGGAAACGGCCATCACCAGTCATTTCACTGAGTTTGGCCGCGACGCCTGCTACCGTATCCAAATCGTTTCTGGTGTCATACAACGGTCTGATGCCGCCCTTCCATACCTGGAACCAGGGATTCGACACCGTAGCCGTATGCTCAGGATACGTGAATTCCATCCAGGTATTCACGGCAAACGATACGTCATTATGGTTGACGTCCGAAGTCATTTCCACGTCCTGATTAACCAACGTTTCAATGTGAGGATCTACGTTTTTCACCATGTCATAATGGTGCTTCGCGTTGTTCAACACGTTCACATTAGCCACCCATCGGAATTTACTCGGAGTCGGCATGTGCGTCTTCCCGGTAAACACCCGACGGCCGTATTTCGGCGTATTCACGATCAGGGCCGTATCACCGTGATTCCAGTAGGCCACTTCTTCCCCATAGTAGTACCCTTTGACATGGATTTCTTTGCCATGGGCATTGGGATCAGTCGTGATCTTGAATGGATTTTCTCCTGTGTGGGTTCCTAAACCGCCTCCTCCCCATGGCGTGGCATTCCAAATCCCCGCCTTGTAGTTGCCGGCCCAGGTATGTTGACCCGTCCCAAACTTCCCGACGTTGCCCGTCACAATCAACACCATCGCCGCGCCACGCGCAATAATAGTTTGATGGAAGTAATGGTTCGTGCCTTCCCCGTTATGAATGGCTGCTGGTTTAATTGTCCCGGAATCTCGAGCCCAGCGCACTATCAAGTCTTTTGGACAACGGTTGATTTGATGGACGGTATCCAAATCATAGTCTTGCAAATGCACTTGATACATTTGGAAAATGGGCATCACGTCCACTTCCCGACCATTCAGCAGAGTCACCCGGTACGTTCCCGTCAGAGCGGAATCGATCCCACTCTTCCGGTAATGCCAGCCTACTAATTCCCTATGGATGGGCACTGCCTGGTTTTTGCTAAGATCCCACACCATAAAGCCGCCCAAGCGGGCAATGACATCAGGCTTCATGGTCTGCACTTTGCCGGAATAGGAATTGGCAAAGTCCGGGAAGGCATAATCCTTAATCACCTCTCGGGGATCCAAATACTGAAGTGTATCGGTACGAACCAATATTGGCATGTCCGTATACGATTGACAAAAATCATAATCGTACAAATTTTCGTCGAAAATGATCTTCAACGCTCCCAAGAATAAGGCTCCATCAGTGGCAGGGCGAACCGGCATCCAATAATCGGCACGATAAGCCGTGGGGTTATATTCAGGGGTAATGACCACTAACCGGGCACCACGCTCGATGCTCTCAAGCTTCCAGTGGGCTTCCGGCATTTTATTTTCCACAAAGTTTTTGCCCCAACTCGTGTTTAATTTGGAAAACCGCATGTCGTTCATATCGACATCCGATGCCTGCACACCATTCCAGAAGGGATGGGCCGGGTTTTGGTCACCGTGCCAGGTGTAGTTCGACCAATACCGGCCACCTTGTGCCTGATCCGGCTGGACTTTTCTGATGTAGGTGTCCAATAAGGCCCCGCAGCCCCCATTCATCCGGGTAATGCCCATCTTCCCAATCAAACCCAAAATTGGCATGCCTGCCCGGAATTTAAACGACCGAATGGCCGACCCTTTGGTCATTTCGATCATCTCTGGGGGGTAGCCTTGCTCCCGCATCCGACGAGCGCCGGCTTCACCGCTATACCGCTCCGCAATGATAATCATGGCCTTGGCTAAATAGGTAAACGCCGTATCCCAGGACACTCGCAACATGTCGTCCAAATACCGCGCATTAAATTTATATTTGGTCATGACGGCCGGGGTGAACTCCGGACTCCCGTCATCCATCCAGGCTTTCCACCCGCGACGCATCAAGGGTCCCTTTAAACGATAGGGGCCATACACACGACGATGCATGGTGTAGCCCTTCAAGCACATCCGTGGGTTGTGGGCGAACGTTCCACGGTTGCCATAGAGGTCCTCATAGGTTTGATGATCGTAGTTTTGTTCTACCCGCATCACCACCCCGTTTCGCACAAAGGCCCGAATGCGGCAGGCATGGGTATCATTTGGGGAACAACACCAGGTGAAGGAACTGTCATACCGATATTGGTCATGATAAACCCGTTCCCATGAACGGTCGGGATATTCCCCAAGGGGATTACCCACTTCGATGACTGGCTGCAATGCCGTTAAGGCCAAGGCCTTATCAGCGAGTGCGACCGCCGCCACAGTACCAGCAGAGACTTTCAAGAATTGCCGTCTAGAAAGAAACATTGCTTACACCTCCTAAGTAAGTGCGGGACATTTAAGTCCATGATTTTATTTAAAAGTTAGACCGATAAATTCCTTTTATCACCTCCCTTTCATTTTGAATTTAAAATTTATAAAGACTTATAATTTATTAATTACAACTCCGCACAAGAAATACTCTGAGCAAGAATTGATCCTTTTTTACTTTATAAGTAAATTTCATAAGTCATTGTTAAGTCTACCAAAAATAAAATTAATCCTATTTTTTTAAATAGCCTGCTTCCAAATGGTAACGCTCTATTTCGATGGAAAATGACAATTCAATTGATAATTTTACTTTAATGTTGCAATAAGCCATTGATTTAATTAAAAAAATAACAAAAAAAAATCACATAAATTAAGTTGATACCATTTAGTAACGAAATGCCTTCAGGTAACACCACTTTCAGAAGAAACTGCTATTTATAAAAATCATTACATTTATAAGATTTTTAAAATTAGAGTTCCCCTGATTTCCTTCAACAACTTAAATTTTGAAGCACCGACCTCTAGGTTTTCAAAATTTTTTTTCGGAATGATAAAACCCCAAATTTTTCACAAAATTGACTTATGCCAAAAGTGCTTCACCAAGGCGAAACGGGCAAACATTGGCTTTGGCCAAATGACAACAAAATCCCGTTTTAAGGGAATACACATTTTTTGGGGGAGTTTCCCCCCTTAGGATTTGTTCTGTTTGATCAGAGGCCTTGGTAAAAAACATACCCCCATCGATTGCAATTTCGATGGACATGAGTATTTACACAAATTCCACGCTTTTTTTATATCCCAAGGTAACCACCAAATTAGCCGTCTTACGCCAAACCCCAGGCAATTTCAAAAGATTCTCAATGGTATTTGGAGTTTTTCCGGTAAAATCATGACCAATCTTCTGACTTGTCGCCTGAATCTGCTTGGCTTTTACACGAAAAACCCTACAGGGAAAATGGCCTCTTCTTTTTTTTATTTCCATTTTTCCCATTGAATATGGGTTCAAAGAAATGGCAAAACAGTCGCTTGCTGGCCTCGGCGGTCGTTCGATTACGAGTTCGCAAACTTAAAACACAGGATAGAAGGATTTTAAAATGGTCGGAACCTTGTTCGGCAAGGTGACCAATAACAGAGACAGGATAATGCTTTATAAAATTTTTAACTAAACGAAGGGAGACATGGATGTTGTCCTCCTTCATGATTCCATTAATTAGGAATTATGGGAACGGAATAGGAGGAAGGGAAAATTCCAATGATGAATCTAACTAATACTAAACAGCTAAAACATTCTATTTTTGGAAAGCCATTTTTGACGGCGACGTGCGGCTTCGCGTTCCTTTCCTTTTTTCTTTACGCTAGGTTTTTCATAGAATCTGCGTCGTTTCAATTCTCGAAATAAACCCTCCGCCGCTAATTTTTTCTTGGCGACTTTTAATGCTTTTTCTACGTTATTATTGATAACTCGTACTTCCACGTTTCCCTCAATTTAAAAATTAAACAGCGTTTATAATTCAATGCCCTATTTCCAAGGTTGTCACTTTATCACGAGTTCAAAGCCTATGCAACACGAAAAAATTTTAATGAACTTACAGTTTTTTATTTAAAAACAATGCGTTATAACTTTTCCTCTTTTATATATTATAGAAACCAAGGATAGAACTACGAGTCTTTTAATGCCGCAATAATGTCCAAAACCATCTTCTTCCCATCACCAAATAACATCAAGGAATTATCCAAGGCGAATAGTGGATTTGGAATTCCAGCAAATCCAGGGCTTAAACTACGCTTAATCACCACAACGATTTTTGCCTTATCGACATCAATGATGGGCATCCCCGCAATCGGACTACTTGGGTCGGTTCTAGCCAATGGGTTCACCACATCGTTGGCACCAATAACCAAGGCCACATCAACCTGGTCTATGGTTTGGTTGATATCATCCATATCCTTTAGAGCATCATAAGGAACGTCTGCTTCAGCCATCAGCACATTCATATGCCCTGGCATTCTTCCCGCAACAGGGTGAATGCCATATTCCACTGTCGTTCCACGGGTCTCAAGGAGGGCAGCAAGGCTTGCCACCGGATGCTGTGCTTGAGATACAGCCATTCCATAACCTGGAATAATTGCCACACGCCTAGCCGCATCAAACAATAAAGCGACTTCTTCCGGAGATGCCGACTTAACTTTTCCACCATACACTTCATCGGCGGTTTGGCCCCCTTCACCTGAAGGACCCATTACCCCAAACAAGACATTGGTTAAGGAGCGGTTCATGGCTTTACACATAATATGCGTGAGGATGATCCCGGATGCACCAACCAATGAACCAGTAATGATGAGAACATTATTGGAAAGCACAAAGCCTGTCGCGGCGGCGGCTAAACCTGAATAGGAATTTAATAACGCAACAACCACAGGCATATCCGCACCACCAATAGGAAGTACGAGCAGAACTCCCAACACGGATGCCACCCCAACCAACATCCAGTACAGCGAAAAGCTTTCAGGATTTAAGACCACCCCAATGCTTAATCCGAGCACCATTAGGGCCAAAAGGGAATTAAGGACTTGTTGACCGGAAAACAAAATCGCGTTTTCGGAAATCAGCCCCTTCAGCTTCCCAAAGGCCACCAGACTACCCCAAAACGTAACAGCCCCGATTAATCCCGATGCTGCTGTGGCAATCGTCAATTGAAGAATGGGTGAATCAGTTAATGAAGAACCTTCAATCAAAGCGGCCCCAGCGACAAATATCGAGGCGGCTCCACCAAATCCATTCAAAAGCGCGACCATCTCTGGCATAGAAGTCATTTCTATGCGAATCGCTAACACCGCACCAATCGCGCCACCCACCACCAACCCCAAAATAATATATTCATAACTGATAATATGTTGATCAGTAAGGGTTACCACAACTGCCAGTAACATTCCGCAGGCCCCCAGGAGATTGCCCCGAACTGCCGTACGCGGATGGGTCAGCCCTTTGAGACCAAAAATAAACAGAATGGACGCGACGAGATAAGAAAAATTAATGATAAAATTATACATAGGGTTATGTTTTCTTTTTAAACATGGCCAACATTCTATTCGTCACCATAAAACCACCAATCACATTGATACTCGCCAAAACCACAGACAAAAAACCCAAAACGGTGGTTACCCACAGTTCGGTCCCTGTGGAAACAATAGCTCCCACCAAGGTGATGCCTGAGATGGCGTTAGAGCCTGACATCAGGGGCGTATGAAGAGTAGGCGGTATTTTGGTGATGATCTCGAAACCCACGAATATCGCGAGCACAAAAACCGTAAACGACATCAGAAACATTTCCATAATAATTTCCTCGTTCTTACGCCGATTGAGCTGGGAGCCCCAATACTTCTCGAATGCGCGGCTGAACAACTTCCCCATTTCGAGTCATCATGGTTTCTTTCGTAATTTCATCATTCATATCAAGTAGAACCTCTCCTTTTTTCACCAAATGGAGGAGAAAGGTCGCCACATTTTTGGCATACATCTGGCTAGCATGAAACGGCACAGTTGAGGCCAAGTTTTCAGGACCATGAATAGTTACACCATGCGCAACGATAGTATTGCCGGACTTTGTCAACTCACAGTTTCCGCCCCGTTCCGCAGCCAAATCTACAATGACCGATCCCGCCGCCATACCCGCAACCATTTCTGCCGTAATCAGTATCGGAGCTTTTTTCCCCGGGACAGCCGCCGTGGAAATAACTACATCACTGGTGGCAATGACCTGACCCAATAGCTCCCGCTGTTTTTTGTAAAAGGTTTCATCCTGGGCTTTGGCATAACCCCCTTTATCTTCGGCAGCCCCGGTTTCCAGTGGCAGTTCAACAAACTTGGCGCCTAAACTTAGAATCTGCTCTTTAACAGCAGGGCGAATATCATAGGCCTCGACCGCAGCACCTAACCGCTTAGCTACCGAAATAGCCTGCAATCCAGCTACACCCGCGCCAATGATCAAGACTTTTGCAGGAGCAACCGTTCCGGCGGCCGTCATGAGCATCGGGAACATTTTTGGCAGGGAATTCGCTGCAATAAGCACCGCTTTATAGCCAGCGACTGTTCCCATAGAAGAAAGTATGTCCATACTTTGGGCACGGGTAATCCGTGGCATCAGCTCGAGGGCAAAAGCTGTCACCTCACGAGAAGCCAGGTCTTGAACCGATTGAGGCGCGGTTAAGGCCTCGGCCATACCAATCACCATCTGCCCTTTACGGAAACCTGCTAAGTCTGCCTGGCCTTCGGTAAGGTTTGCCCCCAGCAGCCGAACCTGAACAATGCAATCAGCCTTTTCAAACACTTGCGCCCGAGAAGAGGCAATAGTCGCTCCCTTATCAACATATGCGGAGTCGGGGTAACCTGATTGGTCACCGGCATTGGATTCCACGATGACATCCATTCCCCCTTTTTTCAACGAAGGGAGGACGGCTGGAACCAGGGCAACTCGGTGTTCACCAGGATACGTTTCTTGAAGCACGCCAACAATCATAAGGTCTAGTCCCTTTATAAGGGTTGAGGAAATTTTTCGATTTTTTTTAAGGCAAAAAGGATATCCTTCAAGCCACTCGGCAAACCCTGTGTTGATATCACAGGGATTCCGAGAGAATCAATGTGCCTTTGGATCTATAAGGGGTGAGACAAACGGCCCAGACTTATAGGCAGAACAGAGACAAACCGGTCAGAATCCGTCAACGGAAAAATCCCAGGATTTTGTTATTGAGACGGCCGCGACCAATACGATCTTTTCCATCATCTACCCCCTTGGACTGCATAAAAAGCCTGTGCAATTTCAGTCGCTAGAAACAGCATGGCAGGTCTCTGGGTATAGCATGCATGGCCGAACAAATGCTGACGAGGAGACTCCTCAGCTTGAACCCCGTATTCCACTAACAAACATTGCCCGTCATTGGCACATCGTGTGGTGCGCCTGGTACATTCCAGCCACCGCTCAAAGCCGTCATAAGGTTCAAAAATTTCTCGAAAATCAACATTGGTCTGCTCAGCCTCCGGACTATCTGGAAGAGCATCCGTTCCGGCCACCGCCAATTGTTGTACATAGTCGCCTCCAGTTTGGTAGGGCATTTCCCACGCAATTTGAGGTAATTCCATTTTTGCCAACCAACGCTTGCCATCAGTTCGTATTACACGATGATTCACGAAATGAAGCAAATGACCAATCCCGTCCGTATCCCAGCCATAGCGGATTGGGGTTCCCAAGGTCACGACATCGACCGTCGCGCCATTCAACACCGTTTGATCCATGACGAGACGATATATGCGTTCAAGCTGCGCAACAGACCGATTTTCTAAAGGGCACGCTTGCCAATACTTAGCCAAAATCTCAAAAACACGTCCCCTTCCATCAGATTCCCCCCTGGTCAAAATATTCGACAATAAGGCCAAGACCTGACCGGCATGACCATGGGCAATGAGGAGGACCCGATCTTCCTTTGTCAAGGCAAGGCTTGAACCCCAATTTTGAAGATACAATAAGAGATTAATCGCGGCTTCGACCCTGCCAACATGATGATGCATCGAGGACCATACATACCGCCCACAAGGAATCGATTGGCCGCTCTCCTGAATCAGGGCATGCTCAAATTGACGCACATACGTCGAAGAAAAATTTCCAATTTCCCGAGCAAGCATGTCCAACCTCTTGTGGGTTGCCTCATCGTTCGCCACAGGAGGGAGCATATTATCTTCAGGGAGACAAATACCGTTTGTCTGGGGACGAAGAAGCGCCAACAACGATTCTATCCCGGATATTCCTCTAGAATATCCTCGTTTTAAACCGCCGACCTCATCTAATCTGGCAGCCCCGAATAGATCCAAAAAAGGACAACCATTGAGAAAAAGGATTCCCTTCACTCGGGATTCGACCATATGTTTGCCGACCTCAGCCATTGCCTGACCCCATGCAGGAGAATCTAGATGGGCTCCAGGCTGAAAAGTCCGATAGCCCAACCGTGACCCAGGGTCTGACTTGGAATAACTGGCATGTTGGAAATTATTTTCGTGAGGCATGGGTGATGTCTCTGTCCGTTAGAACCCCCATTACATAATGGATACCCTAGATCCAGGGCAAGAGAAAACCAAAAATTTCTTGTCCCCTGAAATGGTAAGATACATCTGGCCCCATTCAGATTGGTTGACCGCCTGAAAATCTGCATGATAAGTTCAAATCCGATCACTCCCCTTACTGGTGAGGGAGAAGCTTAATACAACACAGAAAGTTCCGGTCGGTAAAAAGTAAAAGGTTCATTCCCACATTCATCTATATTTTTCTTGACGTGGAGCAGGACAGCAATCATGAGTATTCCCAGAATTTCCCCAGATCAACATCTTCCTGGTAGCCTCATCCGGAGTTTTCTCCTGGCCTTTAGCCTGGCCTTGCTTGTCCTGATTGGAGGAACACCTTCGCCTGTTTCAGCAACACAAGCCGAACACATCATTCTGGTCGTGTTAGAAGGGATAAAACCATCATCCATCCAAAGCGGTGCCACCCCATACGTAAATCGATTAGCGAAAGAAGGAGTTGTAACTTGGTCCGCTCAATCCATTACCCCACCTCTGACGGTGTCGGCGATGGCATCTTTGCTCACCGGCCTTAAGGTCGATAAGCACCGGGTGACGGCTGAATGGGAAACATACGATTTTGCACGTTCATTTATGCGCTCTCCCACGGTGTTTGACTACATGGATCTGGCTGGAGGAAGAGACACCGGCGTTTTTCTTATGGATGAGCGGCTCTATCAATTAGTTCGACCGGAAATTTATGTCGACTCACAAGTCTGTGGCTTCACCAAGCCCCAATGCACACCTGAAACAGCAGCGGTATACATCAAAGACTTTTTAAAAAAAGTCACCAGCGAGAAAGGTTATGGCTTCAGGCTATTTGGAGTACCAAACCTGTTATTAGTACATCTGCCGACCGCAGCCAAGGTCGGTCAGAAATACGGTGAGAATTCACAAAAATATTCGGCTGCCTTACTGTCTATCGACACCGCTATAGAACAAATCATCCAAACGTATAAAGAACTTGGGGTATTGGACAAGACCATGGTGATTATTACAGGCCTGAATAGCGGTCATCTTCGGACGCCTAAAGAGAATGCGAAACCAATCTCTGCCAATGCTCCCACTCCTGAGTTAGATTCCACAATTCCCTGGATTGCCTGGGGCGCAAACATCAAAAAGGATCACCCCATTACCCAATCGGTCTCCTTACTGGATACAGGAGCCACCATCATGTATGCCCTTGGATTAGAAACCTATACAGAATGGGACAGCCGCGTGATTGAGGAAATTTTTCAGGCGGTCCCAAAACGACGGACCACAGACAATGAACAACAAAAAACGCACTGATATGAATTTAAGTTCCCTTAACAATCCATTCCGCCTTGGCATTTTATCCCTGCTCGTCCTTTTTATTTCTCCCCTGTTTGTTTCGTCAGGACACGCGGTAGATAATGTCAATCCTCTGTTGCGAGAGTTTCCCATTACCGTGAATCCAGGCGCCCTTGCCCCTCCAACATGGTGGCACGTACCCGGCATCACCCCGTTAATTTGGACAAAAGATCCCATCAGTAGTGACGCATACAAAACCTCCGAGTCCAAGACCTTAAACCTCAAGCCTGGAGAATATCGTTTTGGGACTTTTACGTTTGATTTCTTATTTAAGGTGACCTTATCCGGAACCTTGGAATTCTCCCCAACACTCGATCAATGTGTGGATGGACGAGGAACACAAGTTCTGACAATTCGTTGTAGCCATACCCAACCCTATCCCCAAGAACCGGACTACCCGAAGTAATCGGCTGGGATTAAGAAGGAAGATCATGTCGAATTCTGTGCAAGACTGGCTTGATGCTCTGGAAGACATCGATGATGCTACTCGCGAGGAAGCCGCGAAGGCCCTTGCCGAATTGGGTGACCCCAAAACGTTGGAACCCCTCTTGGTCGCCCTCGAAGACGACTATTGGTCGGTCCGGTCTCACATCGGGTGGGCATTGGCCAAAATTGGTGGGGAGAAAGCGATTGAAGGCCTCATTACGCTCTTTAATGACAATATGATGGAAGTGCAAGCTGAAGCGGTGCAGGCTATGACTTCCATAGGGAAGAGTGTCATCCCCCAATTACTGAATTGCTTGAAAGACAAGCGATGGCGAGTCCGCGAACAAGCCGCCAAAACCTTGGGAGAATTGCGGGACCCTCAGGCGGTCCAGGGACTGATTCTGGTGTGCCGCGACCGGGATGGTGCGGTAAAGAGTGCCGCAGCCGAGGCCTTAGGAAAAATTGGAGACGCCAAAGCCATTCCAACATTGATTAAATTTTTTAAAGATACGTCCAAAATTGTGCGGGAAACTGCCGGAACTGCCTTGATGTATATTGGGAAAGAATCGGTCGATGCCCTGCTCGAATCCCTCAAAGATCCCCACTTCGTAGTGCGCTGTCACGCTGTGCGAGCATTGGGGGGTATGACCACGGACTATCAAATGGGGCGGGTTTGGGTACGTGAGGCTCGTGTTGTCGATGCCCTGATCGACATGTTAAAAGACCCCGATCGAGCTGTTCGCGAAGATGCCACTATCGCCTTGGGCAATATTGGAGATGCCCGTGCAGTCGATGCCCTCATGGAAGCCATGAAGGATGGGGCGGTCAAACGACACGCCATCGCTTCTTTAGGTATGATCGGAGATCCTCGCGCTTACCCCCCCGTACTGGATGCTTTAAAGGGCAAAGGTATTCATCAAACAGGTAAGCCGACTCCTGGCTGTATTATCAGCGAGGATCTTTTAATTAAAGAAGCCGCTGCGACAGCCCTGGGTCATTTTCGGCACCCAAAAGTTATTCCGGATTTAGTGCTGTTACTCAAAGATCTGGTCCTTCGGGATTATGCCGCCAATTCCTTGGTGTTGATTGGAGACGCCGCCATTGAACCACTGGTGTGGTTCCTCCACGACCCGGAGTTATCTAAGGTCGAACAAGAAAGCGAACGGGTACTCGCATTTGCCACCACCCGAATGACGGCAGGAGGTGCCCTCAAAAAAACGATTTTAGACACACTGGATAAGCTCGGGTGGAAACCATCGGAAGGTATCAGCAAAGAGACGAAAGAGATCGAATATACGGACACCTCAAATGTCCTAGGTGTAGGTGGGGAAGGCCGATTCGGCAAAAGCGGGGATTTCGCCATACCTGCCAAACCCCCGAAAATCGAACGGTAACACCATCCAATACCCGGGTCGGGGTGTCGAACCCCAACCTGGGTAGCGGCTTTGCCCTCTGTTAGTCCCGCTGAAAATGCAAAATCCCCCAGCTTAGATGCCCACTGTTTCCAGCATTTACCCAATGCTGGAGTCCCACCTTCATGGAATCCAGATATTCCTCTGTACAGACCTGAATAAGCGAGTGGTGTTGCGCAGTGAGCTCCTGAAGCACCCTTCCGTAATGGATGGCAAGATTCGCCGAAAGATCCTCCACTCGGATTTCTTTGAACCCTAATCGTGAACCCAGCTTCCGGTAATATTCAATCGACCCAAGTGAATCCAAATGAATGCGATTTAAAATCGGCTGAAGCACATCGGGTGGGCAGGTCTCACTCTTCATCGGATCGGTAAAAATAAATTGTCCGCCCTTGGCCAACACGCGGTATACCTCTTGGAAAACCTTTTCCCGATTTCCACTATGCAAGATCGCATCCTGCGACCACACGAGATCCACACTACCATCCGGCATAGGAATCGACTCAAAATTCCCGTCAATGACATTTATAGCTAAACTAATACCCGCTTTTTGGTTGAGTTCCCGATTCCGCGTATTTTGGATTTCACTCAAATTCAGGCATCCGACCTGACACCCGAATTGTCTCACAAGATGACGCGCTGAGCCTCCATATCCCGACCCAATGTCCAGCACCCTGGTCTTCGAATCAAGGCTCTTTACAGAAGTCGCCATTTTCTCCACGGTCCGTCGACTGGCATCGAAAATCGAATCGTGTTCAGATTCGTAAAGTCCAATATGGATGTCTTCGCCACCCCAGATCGTGGCATAAAACCGGTCGGCATCCGAACTGTTATAATAGTCCCGAGCCGTACCTACCGTAGTGGAATAATTTCGATTTCCAGCTTTGCCCATGATAGTGGTCGAACGTTCCTCATTTTTATAGAGCTTCTCCGCCACATGAACATAAAAATCAGGGTCCTCAACCTTATGCGTTTCTTGGAAGTCCGCATAGGTTTTTACTTGCTGAAAGCCAACTTCATTCATAAGCCGCCTTGTATATTCTTTCCGCAGCGGATACATATTTAGATGAAAGGCTTCACCATCGGGGAAGGTATATTTGAACCTAGCAAGCCCTTCATCGACATGCTCTGGCTCCGCACTGACATTGTCTCCGCAATAGTAATACACATGCTTTGAGGTAAATCCCTGATCTAAAATACCATCGTAATTTCTTTGATCCAGAATCAGCACTCCGTCGTGTCTCAGCGCTGTGTAAAATTCGGCCAAGGCTTTTCGTCGATCCTGTTCGGAAAAAAGATGGGTCAGAGAGTTCCCCAAACAAATAACCGCATCGTATTTATTGTGAATATCACGACTCAGCCAGCGCCAATCAGCATGAATGGTTCGCATGATAAAGCCGGCTCGTCGAGCATTTTCAAAGGCTTGGGCTAACATTTCTGGACTGCCATCTGCACTGGTGACTTCGAACCCAGCACGCAAGAGCCGAATAGAATGAAACCCGGTTCCCGTCGCAACATCCAAGATTTGCTTGACGCCCCGTTCCTTCAAAATCCGTATAAAAAAGTCACCTTCACTGGAAGCACGGGCCTCCCAATCAATCAGGGCGTCCCACTTTTGTACAAAACTATGGACATACTCCTGTTTATACAAATCCGTTTTTCGTTGGGCAATGGGATTGTCCCCATACATTTGCTTACTACGCGGCATCGTCGCTTTCTGAATCATTATAGGAATACCTCCTAGAGGGCTGTTGCCCTCACCACCTTTTAGAGTAATGGCTACAAGTGAATAAAGGTCTGACGATTTCCTCTTTTTATTCAGTATTCAATCGTTAAATCCCGCAAGGACAGAACCGTGTTCTGCCTCAAGGGACCAAAAATAAAAAGGCCTCAGAACTTCTCCTGCGAGCGTAAGATGGGCCCGACCGTTGTGTGTGAGACTTTCAATCTAACCCGTTAGGCTCTTCTTCGCAACCCCTTTTGATTACGAACCCATTTTTTGATCAACCAAGCCCCTCAGCAGCAAAGGGAATGAAAGGTTTATGACCAGAAACGTTAATATACCGGCACCTATGACGGAATTGTTAACCTCAATGGAATTCTTTTCGGTCTGCCATGATCCGACTTTTTCTTGTCCATCAACACCGATTATGGTAAGGCCTAGTCTTCCTTATTCATTTCCATCGCTCCATGAACCCACTGAAATCCAACACCCTTGTCTTCAATATCTCCTGCGCCCTCGCCTTTCTCTTCCTGCTGTGGGGCGCCATGGCCCCAGATCATTTGGCGAAAATCACCGGCGAATTCCAAACGACTCTTCTCGATTCGTTTGGCTGGCTGTATGTCCTGGCAGCAACTGGTTTTCTTGTTTGCGCGTTCTGTCTGATTTTTTCCCGATGGGGCGATATTCCGCTTGGGCCAGATGGCTCCAAGCCTGAATTTCCTCTCCTCACTTGGTTTGCCATGTTATTTTGCGCAGGAATGGGCATTGGCCTGGTATTTTGGGGGATCGCAGAACCAACCTCCCATTACCATGATCCGCCCATCGGAGAAGGAGATACGCCTCAGGCTGCCCGCTTGGCGCTGCAATATTCTTTTTTCCATTGGGGCCTTCACCCGTGGGGCATCTATACCATGGTGGGCATGGCCCTCGCCTATTTCCAATTTCGAAAAGGCACACCAGGGTTGTTTAGTTCAGGTTGTCAGCCTGTTTTAGGCCGGCTTACAACTGGGCCACTGGGAACCGCGGTAGATGTGATTGCCGTCTTTGCCACAATCTTCGGCGTGGCAACTTCTTTGGGCTTTGGTGCGATCCAAATCAGTGGAGGATTATCCTATTTGTTTGCGGTGCCCAACACTCT
>DOFS01000022.1:0-16284 GCA_003523945.1 Nitrospiraceae bacterium
TTCTGTCGCTTCACCTGTACTCCTCGCCTCCATGAATTCCTGCTCAGCCATAAAGTAGGCATCCTTATAATGGTTATAGACTCGAACCCTTGGGCTGTCTTGTAAAAGTCCTCCCTCACCTGGCACCTTTAAGTAGGCCAACGCTTCCTGATACACCTCCTCTTCCTCGGGTGTACGGGTCGAGGATGCAAGGGTTCCTTCCCTGAGAACATAGTCCAACTCATCCCACAGAAAGTGTGCATCAGCAGGCAACCATGCCTCATCGTTGGGAATTAAATTCACGAGAGTTGAAAATGCCGTAAGATTTGCCTCACTCTGGCGCAGATTCTCTGCGGTATCCTGTAAAAAAAATTCCAGATCCTCTTTGTTATAGGCCAACGGAGTCACAGGAAAACTCAAAAACGTCCCTTCCGTTTCAAAGACTTTTTTGGCTTTGGACATCAATGCCAACTGCACGACAGAATCCATATTAGTCCCTCTTCTCCTAGAGTGATTGGTTTCTGATAAATGGCGGCCCCGCCTTTGCTTATAAAAGCAGGGCCGCCCATAGCCTTAGATCCAGTTCGTAATACTGCTTTCCGGATCCGGTGATTTCGGCATCACATGGCATTTAAACCCGATGATCTGATAGCCAGGAACATTCATTTCCTCTTTACGGCTATCATACCCTACCTCAGAAGATCGCTCTCCACTCGCTTTACTGCGTCCATGCGAGCCTCCGAAATGGAAGGGGCCAAAATGCACGGCTCCACCGCCACTCGCTGATGAGCGTTCCCAACTCTGTGCCGCATCGGAAAAACCTTCACTGTTTTTGACAAACATTTTTAAATCTTTGATAGCAATGAGCGACGTCGGATAGGCCGGTATCAATCCGGTAGCCGGGTTTCCCCCATCGCTCACAACCTGCTTCGAGGATTCAGGATTATTCTGATCGAATCGCCAGAGCTTGCTATTCAAAAAGGACGTCTTGAACCAGGGCCGCACAATGGGGACCTGTACGATCGAAAACTTCATACTGAAATGGTGGCTATTGAATTTGACATGAGACTCCGATTGACCACTCGCATTACTTGCAGAGCCTCCTCCCCCAAAAATTCCCAACCATCCTCCTCCGGCACTCGTCTTCGATCGTTTCATTTGGTAACTTGAATTGGAGGATCGGTTAAAGTCACGGGCATCGAAACTAAATTCCGTCCATCCCGATGCTGTCAGGAAATTCCCAGGGACACAGGAGGTGTAATAAAAATCACTGCCCGAGGCCAAACCGGTTATCCTGGCCTTTTCTAAATCGTCCCGGTATTGCTGTTTCAATAACGCCATGTCGCGTTGCATCACCTGATCAATAAACGCTGAAATCCCTTCATAATCATTTTTATATCCATTACTGACCCAATCAGCCATAGCCGCTCTCACCCGATTCCGCAGGATATTGGCGTTCATTGACCAATAATGAATCGCTTTGACATTATCGGCCGTCAGCGCATCGATACGACGAGCGTTGTATTGCAAAGCCGCATTTTCATATTCGGCCAATTTCTGATTGTACAAATTCACTAACGCGCTCGGTTCCACCACCTCGGTTTCAGTATCATCAATGAGATTGATTTTGGTTCTTGTGGTGGTGAGTAAGCCTCGGAATTTCTCGATTTTCGCTTTGGTTTTTTCGGGCAATTCAGTTTCCATAACTTGACTCATTCGCAAAATGTATTCATACCGGTCCGATAACGATCCCTCGTTATTCATGATGCTCATCGCAGCAAATTGATCGTTTGTGGTCGCAGCCAAATCAGGCACAAAATCTACGAGTCGGGAAAAGTTTTCGGCTTGCATATACAACCGTGCCGTATCCTGCGCCCGCAACGATTCCAGCAATGCAGGATCCAATTCCGCTTGTTGGTTTTCCCCGTCTCCTCCCCCCGGTCGCAATTGATCCAGCGCCGCTTTCTTCACGACGCCCGTGAGCCCTTGCGACAAAAATTCGAAATCACCAGGATCAATGGCGATGCCTGGGGTGCACCAACTAAAAAAATTGTCCTCGGACTTGGGTACCGTATCATCACCATTGGTGAGGATATTGTAGACCTTGCCCATGATTGAGTTGAGCATGACACTCGGTTCAACTAATGCCATGAATGGCCTCCTTTCGGTAATACGCACCTAAACGGCACGTGGTAAATAAAAAATGGTTTGTACGGGTGAGTGACGAGAGCAAGACTTATTCCCAACTGAAATGTGTCGCATGATTGAATCTCGGGATGCGGAATTCCCCGAGTATTTCATTGATTTTTTATTTTTTTCCCGAATTCATCCGACACCCGTATTTTATTTTCGGCGCTCCCCGTGTATCCGATTGGTCAATCTCTTTATCTGTTTAGATAAACACGCTCTCTTGCCTGAACATGAAAGGGTCTGGGGTCAGGCACGATTTCACCTCCAGGGATAACCGTCATTCCCCGGCGCTTACCAGCTCGCATGAAATAGAAAAAGGAAAGGAAAAAAAAGAAAAAGGAATGATAAAAAATATCGGACACTGCCCTAAATCGAGGACGGGTGGAGAGTAGTGAACATTTTTCCCCAGCAGAGATAGGCCGCGTGTGCATGAGCCCAGGATGGAAAGCTCGATAAGTAGGGATTTCAAGGAACTGTGAGAATGACAACAATCTGGAAAACTCAAGAATGGATGCCGGGTCCCCATGTCGGATAGGCCGTCAATAGCACGGATGGTTTAAAACAGGAATGAAAAGAGCCGCAGGACGTGTAGAGTTATTCCAAAAAAAAAAGAACGGAAAAAAAGTAATGGGTTATTATCCCTCATTTCCGTAGGGGACTCCCTGAAAAATGAACTACGGAAAGATTTCGAAATTTTCTTTACTTGGTTGACCTAATCGGTCTTTTTTGTTAAAAAACTTCTACTTCGTTATCGTTTTATTCTCCACTTACATTTTCCCCACTTCACTTTTCGGAGGGTGACACCATGTCTCAAGAGACAGAGGAGCTTTGGTCAAGGCGTTTCTTCCTAAAGTCCTCCCTCGCAGGCATGCTGGTTCTTGGCAGTAGGTTGATGTTTCCCGAGTCCGCATCGGCTCAGGCACTCCCCGAAGGCAGGCTTCATCTGTATAACGCCCACACCGACGAACGGCTTCGGGTGACCTATCGCAATCAATCCGGTCGCTATGACCAAGAAGCCCTAAAAGACATTAATTATCTCCTGCGATGCCATCACTCCAAAAAAGTCTGCCAGATGGACATTCAATTGCTGGAATATATTAATCAGGTCGAAAAGTTAGTCGGTCAAGGGAAAGAAATTCACATCTACTCTGCCTATCGGTCACCCTCGTATAACAAGTTGTTAATTCGCCTTGGACGAGGGGCCGCGCCCAACAGCCTGCATACCGTCGGACAAGCGGTGGACTTTGCAATTCCCGGCGTGCGACTTTCCAAAATTCGACGCGCCGCGGTGAAACTTCGGTTGGGTGGAGTCGGGTATTACGGCCGGCGGGGATTCGTCCATATCGATACCGGATCACTCCGGTACTGGTAAACCCCTTTCTCATTTTCGTTTTCCAACAACATCATTAAGTTCTGGTAAGGACCATCAGAAATAGTCTTTTCATTGGGAAACCCCATCCTTCTTACAGGATGGGCAAATCCCATGAATAAATTCCGCTTCGGACCGGTCGCGAATACATGATTCCGTTGGCACCCACTCACCTTTCTCGTTTCGAATGACTTTACAGTTCGCACAAATAGGCAACCATCCATTCGGGATTTCCACCTCATTCACCGCATCTTTCAATTGTTTCAATGTGCAATCGCGTTCCGTCAACTGGCGACGCAATTCCATCTGGGCCACCGCCTGACGGCATAAGGCTTGTAAGGACTTCATCTGATTTTGAGTGAGTTCCCGTGAGACACGATCAATCACGCACAGAGTGCCCAAATTATGGCCTTCTAGCGTTTTCAATGGAGCCCCCGCCATAAAACCGAATGTGCGGTTCCTGGGTGACCAAAGGATGATCAGTCAATCGGAAACCGGCAAAGAAGGCATCAGGCCCAATCATAATGTCCGATTGCAAAATGCAATCTGCGCAAAACGCAAGGTCCCTGGAAGTCTCCGTCACAGAGATCCCAACTTTCGACTTCAATTATTGGCGTTCTTCATCAAAAAGGCTGATTAACGCAACTGGAGTGTGGCAAATGTTGCTGGCCGGAAGGGTGACGTCGCCAAAGGCCGCTTCAGGAAATTTTCATTCTTGACTATCCATACTTCTGTGCTAGCCTTCTACTGGGCATTCTTCACATTGCCCTTCATCTGTATGCTGCAGCAAATCGGTTTTCGTCACAAACTATGATATGCTTGATGTTGTTATGTGAACAGTTGGGAGTTCGTGCTTCGGGACCAAAACAGGTCTTTCATTTTCCACTTTTCCAAAAGGAACCATAAAATGGAAGATGGCTTGTCCACTCCGGTTGGAACCCGCCGGTCATTCTTTGTAAAAACCACGGTGTTTATTTCTTCTCTTATTGGAATTTCCCTTGCCGTCCCCCTCATCGGATACGTTATCGCCCCTGCCTTTCAACGACGAAACAAAGATTGGGTGTCGCTGGGAAAAACCGATTTGTTACCGGTTAATGAACCCAGGTCGTTGGATTACACCATGACCGAGAAGGATGGATGGCAGGAAAGCCAAACGACTAAAGGCGTGTGGGCCGTTAAACGTCCCGATGGACAGGTGACGGTCTTTTCACCCATCTGTCCCCATTTGGGCTGCGGGTACCGATGGGACCAACAGGACCGTCTATTTAAATGCCCTTGTCATGGAAGTATCTATGACCTTGAGGGAACCGTGAAAGCTGGGCCCGCTCCACGCCCTCTGGACACGCTGCCATCCAAAATCGAAAACGGCGAATTGCTCGTCCAATACGAGGAATTTAAATCCGGTCTGGCGAAAAAGGTGGAGCTCTAAGCATGGCCTCACGTCTTTATCAGTGGATCGACCACCGCCTGAAATTAAAGCCCCTGGAGCAAACCCTCCTCAACGAACCGATTCCGGGAGGTGCCAGCTGGAACTATGTGTTCGGCTCCGCCACGCTCTTCCTCTTCGGCTTACAAGCCCTGACGGGCATGTTTCTGATGATCTATTACGTCCCAGCGACCGACCATGCCTACGATACCGTTCAGTATATTCAACAGGAGGTGTGGGGCGGATGGTTCGTCCGTGGCCTCCATCATTGGGGCGCCTCGGCCGTCATGGTGGCCATTGGGCTCCATATGCTGCAGGTCTTTTTTGACGGGGCCTACAAACGGCCTCGAGAACTCATGTGGGTGGTCGGCGTGTTGTTATTGGCCATCATGCTGGGCTTTGGTTTTACTGGGTACCTTCTACCGTGGGATCAAAACGCGTATTGGGCCACTCAGGTGGGAATCAATATGGTCGGCAGCGTTCCTTTCATTGGCGATTTCCTCGTAAAACTTCTACGAGGAGGCGAAACCCTGGGCGCTCTCACCATTTCACGGTTTTTCGCGATTCATGTCGCCTTTCTTCCCGCCATCATCGTGTTCGGGATCATGCTCCATCTCTTTATCCTCCGGCGGGTGGGACCTGCCGGTCCTCATGATGAGGCAAGGGCCAAATCCGGAAGTGAAACATTCTATCCCCGGCAGGTTTTCATGGATGCCGTGGTGATGCTTGTCGTGTTTGGAATCGTGTCGTTGTTGGCATACAGCGTGGAATTCCCCCTGGCTGATCGGGCGGATCCTTCAGACCATACATTCATTCCCGTACCGGAATGGTATTTTCTGTTTTTTTACCAGCTTCTCAAATATGCCCCGGGGCAATTAGGGCCTCTGGCGACCTGGCTTCTTCCTACACTCTTTTTCATCGGATTGCTGCTCCTGCCCTTTGTGGATCGCAATCCGGAACGCCATCCGTCCTCACGTCCAATCGTCTTAGGGACGGGGTTGGGGTTTTTGGTTGTGGTATTCGGCCTGTTGAGTATTTCTCTCCGGGACCTGTACGCCGTTCCCAAACGCGATCCTTCAGTGGTACGAGGCATCGCCTTAGTTCAACAATTGAATTGTCAAACCTGCCATCGCATTCATGGGGAAGGGGCAAATTTGGCCCCGGATCTCTCCTTTGTTGCCAATCGACGACCGGACCGGAATTGGCATCTCCAGCATTTTAAGGATCCCCAGTCCGTATCCCCCGGGTCCTTCATGCCAAAATTCCCTCTCAATGACCAACAACTGAACGACCTCACCAATTACATGCTCACACTCAAGAGTGGATAACTCTTCTTCTTATTCTATGGAAATTGGTTTTTATTGGATGAAAGCAGCCAGCAACAAAGCGCTGGCTGCTCTCGACATTGCGGCGTAGATCAGCCACGACAGCGGGGGCAGATTGCCTGACAAGGGCTCATTCCCCTCTACCCTAATCGCCTGACAATCTCGACTGAACGAAACTTGGGTCTTGCCCCCATTTTAAGCCATGGGAAAAAAATCTTACCCTCGGCGCTCACCGCGTAATTGAGCAAGCCAATATTCCATTTGTTTGCCCGCAGCCTCCCGGCCTCCAAGCCCAAATGATAAGGCCACCGCTACGGCAATGGCTCCAAGAGTCAGGCCAAAAGCCAGGCTCACGATTTCATTGGCCAAGCCCATGGCACGCAGGCCCATGGCAATGACCAATCCCAGAATGGCAAATCTGACAATATTCGCAACGCCTCCGGATTGAATGCCATGAATGCGGGTAATCGTGTGATAGGCCAGATTTGATAACCAGAAACCGATGGCAATAATGGCGCTTCCTAATAACACCTGTCCGCCGAACTCGATAAACATGGTGACCAGTTCCGACACCTGATTGAACCCTAACTGATTGGCCGCTTCGACAACCGCAAATAACATGATAAAAAAAGCGAGGATTTTCCCCACCACAGAAGCAGGAGTGGTTGGGCCGGTAAACGCCTGTCCCAATCCCAGCTTTTCCGGCAGAGTGTCGAAACCGAGCCCGCCTAGTAAATTCGCCACTAAATGCGACACAAGACGGGAAATGGCAAACGCGATTCCTAAAATAATTGCTGCCGCAAAAATATCGGGAATCGCCGCCATCATGGTATTCAACATATCGGTAGCCGGCCCTGTAATTACTTCAATTTCCAAAGCCTGTAGGGCCGCCACGACCGCAGGAACCAGAATCAGGATATACACTACTAAGGCAATCAAATGAGACAAGGACATCGTGCCCCGTAATCCGATTTGTTCACCCAGCCGGTCGGTTCCAGCTGCCGTCAACAGATTACTCACCAGGTCCCGAACAATTTTGGCCAAAAACCATCCCACAACTCCGATTAAAATCGCTCCAAAAATATTAGGGAGCATGCCTAAGATTTCATTGACCATGCCCTGAACCGGAACCAATAAGCCTTCAATTTCCAACGTCCCTAAAATGGCGGGAAGGAATAACAGCACAACCAGCCAAAATACGACATTACCTAAATTCGCGCTGATGGGCGCCATCCCGGCCCCTGCGCTCAATTTTTCATCCATCGTCGTCGCTTGCAACGCCTTGGACACAATTGTTCGAAGCACGGTGGCGACAATCCACACGATTAGAATCAATATCCCTCCAGCCACTAATTTCGGGACAAAGGCCAACACCTGATCGACCAAAGCCCCGAGTGGACCGGAGACCAATTCCAAGTGTAACGCGTTAAAAAATGCCACTAACACTAATAAAAGAATTAAGTAATAAATACCTGCCGCTGTCCCCCCTTCGATATCCATATCCGTGCCGGTGGTCGAACGCAATCGCTGATTGACATTCAGCATTCCAAGACCCTTCCTGATGCCTGCTCTCACCACCAGAGCCACAACCCATCCCAGGATGAGGATTCCCAATGCACCCAATACATTGGGCAGCGTTTCCCCAAGATTCACCTGTAACGTTTCAGTCAATCTACTCAGGTCCATAGCGCACTCCTTTCGATGAAAGTAAGCCGAGGCGAAAATAATCCAAGTTAATCTCCCTGCAGATATTGACTGCCGGAAGGTTGATCAGCACACCGGATTTATTCGATCTGTTTATATAAAGAAAAACACGAAAGGTAAGTATCAGGCTAGACTTGATTTTTTACTCTAACAATTCATGTCATGGTGCGTCCACCCGAAAGGAAAAGGCTTTCGATTTCAGGATACCCAACTTGAACCATTAAGAAGTCTCCTGATTTTTAAGCTATAGTCGTAAGTCAAAACAAAAGCGTCACATCCGTTCCTTGAATGCCACCTCAGCCATGCCCTTCTTTTCTTAACCTTGCAAGAACGCGTAACGGGTATTGGCCTCAAAATTTCTGCCAAAATCTATCGTTTCACCCCAACCTTGATCTGTCTTGTTCCCTGCGATGTGGCCCCAAAGGCCAAACAGGGGGCATTCCATACCGTTACGCGGTTTTCGCCAACTCGGAGGTGCAATGGCCGCATTTGGTGGCCTGAATGGGAATCGTCATCTGACAGAATATGCATTCTTTCGTCGTAGGATCCGCCGGGGCTGCCTTTTCTTCGCGTTTCATCTGATTAATGGCTTTAATCACCATAAACACTGCAACCGCGACAATGAGAAAGCTGATGACCGCATTGAAAAACACTCCATAATTGATGGTGACGGCTCCCGCTGCCTGCGCATCGGCCAAAGCATGATATGGACCGGCGGGCATCCCATCTTTGAGGGTGACAAATAGATTAGAAAAATCAACACCACCCAACAATAAACCGATGGGTGGCATCAGCACGTCGGCAACCAGGGATTTGGCAATTGTTCCGAAGGCTCCTCCAATAATTATGCCGACAGCCATGTCGACAACATTGCCTCGCATGGCGAACTCTTTAAACTCTTTCAGCATCGCCTCCTCCTTCTAATGAAAGTGAAAGGTTTATACTGGACAGCAGGAGAGTCGAGAAACTGAGGAAAGTCACAGAAATACCACACCATCCTCCCGCAACCCATGTACAAATGCAAGGTTCTTTCAGGCTTTCCTTTTCTTGACATGGCCGGCTTTCACCTCCAGGACTTTTTGCGATCGCTGGAACACAAGGTAAATAACCCCTGGGGCGACCAACCCATCCTAGCCTATTTCCAGTTGAAGACCCCCTCTAAAAGCCCCAACTGTCAAGGTCAGCTCGAACAGGTAGTCGCCCTGGAGGTTCCGCACCCGCGAGAATATGTGTCAATCGGTTCGGTCGGACTCCTCCTCGCCCTGTGATGCTCGTCCTTGTATTTTCAAAAGTAACCACTCATCCAACACTCTTCCCATCTGGCGATAATCCAACGGTTTTTTCAATACTCGAAAAGTCCCCGTTTCTTTCGCTGAAGGATAATCTCCCAATACCACCACAAGAGGAGGATTTGGGGCAGAAGCCACTCCATGCTCTGTACCATGATGAAACTGCTCCAGAAACCGGCTTTCAATGAACAGCGCATCAAAACCTGTCCAGTATGGTTCCACGATGACCTTTGGCATTTTCTCAAGGTATTCGCACTCATACCCGTGCAGTCTTAACATCTGTCCCAGGAAGTCACGAATCTTGCGATCCTCACTCACGACTAAAATCCGACCTGAGCTGTCGCTCGAATTGGGAACTTTATTTTTCGGCGTTCGCATGAGACTCCTTCCTTCCCGGATACTTGGCAGATACGTTTTTCCAAGACACAACTCATTCAAAGTCGGTTGCTCACTCTTCATCATCCCTGAATCTCCATTTGGAACAAGCCCAAAGCTCTCCTCGCATTCAGACAGGCCCAAATCCCCTCTTATTTACAGTGAATCCATTCCTCTGCCGAATCAACATTTCTCTTGTTCAACACTCCCAGTAAAAAGACGAGACTTTCGCTTTATAGTTGAGATTTCCCTGAAAAGCCTGAAGCATAGCGTTTTACCGTAATGATCGTTCCTTTATCTTTTTTGACGACATTGACGACTGAAGCCCTTTCATGGGCCTTCGCGTCCCACGTCCAAGAGGCGGTTTGCCCGGAAGAAACGTCCCTGTCCTTCCACACAGTTGATGGACCCAGCCCTTCCGGTTCTATTCCTAGAGAGGAGATCACCAGGCCTATCAATCCGAGTCCCGTGCAAAGACTCATGAAAGAAATTATGTAAGGACTTTGAATCTTCATCGCTTGGTTTCCACGTTCCGATTAATTACCTTTATGGTTTATCAATAATGATGCCAGACAAATTTTCATGAACTTTCAACCATTTATGGCATTTTGGCAAAACCATTTCCCAACATGAGACATTAAATTGTCTCAAGGTGTTTCATGAAAACGTTTTGTGAATCACGTAAGGGAGAGAAAAGAAGGCAGGAAAAAAGGAAGGAAAGAAAATATGGAGAGCCCGAACACTCGCCATGTCCGGGCCCTCTGATTAGAACCGAGGCTTACGCTTCAAAGGCATATCCAAGCGTCAGGATATATTGCGTGTCCGCTTTTTTGGTGTCCTGAGCCGGAGCATTGTCGTACCGCCAATTGATCTGAAAGGTCGTAAGAAAGTTTTTCCATATATTCATACGAATGCCTTGTTGGGAGGTTAGGTACCAATCACTGGTTTGTTCCAGAGAAGGAAATCCTTGATGCTGATGAAATACTGTCAGCCATGGAAGGATTGGCCAATGAAGATTTACTGCCCAGCGACCGGTAAAATAATTCATATCCTCACTTCGCTTATAATCTTCATTAAAATAACCCAGCCCGATTTCACCGTGGAGTTGCAATTTGTTTAAATAGGCGCTCGCGTAGTCTCCTTCATCGATGATCTGGTACCCTGGTCCGGCAAAGATTGATGAACGAAGATTAAGATCCTGAAACGTATCCTGCTCAAACAACACACCGGTATAGACATAAAACCGTTTGCTCACGAAAAAATCCATCTTGACGGTACCATAGGCATTCCGGGCATTTAACTCACCATCAGTCGTGCCATACAGGTAGCGCCCCAACATGCTCAGTCTCAACCGTTCGCTTCTTGCAACCAGTTCTCCGACAAAACTAAAATTTTTCACGTCCGTGTTGCCGGAGGTAATCGATCCGCCGAAATTGAAGTTCCCCTTAAAGGCCACAGCCCTTTTGACCGGAGGATTGACGGCCGACACAGAACCGGTCTCGATTGGGATAGGCTCTCTCAACAAGTCGGTTTGCACTCCCAATGTCCCCGACCGGATCATGGACGGTTTTCCCCGTAAGCTGGTTCCATTACTCAACACAAAAGTCATGGGGTCTTCGGAATCAATTCCGACCACTTCAGACCACTTAATGGTTATGGTGTCCCCCTCATAAAACAGGGCCTTGATCTCAATCATGCCCTCTGTCATTTCCACGATTTCCCCATAGATTTGACTGCCGTCGTTCAGCGTAACTTTCCCCAAGGGACCGGCCAGGGACCCAGCCGGTGCGACCATTAGACTTAGACACAAGAACGCACAGCACAGTACGAACCTCCTGCTCATTGAACCTCCTGAAATTTTTAAAGAGAACACATGCACTGCCAAAATGGGCGATGGGTACAACGTTGACCCGATCCAAGAAGGCTGTTCTCTCACTTGGATAAGATGGGGTGGGCTGGGAACTTCGTGGATATTTTCGTTAGGATTTAGTATTTCTTAGCTGGAAATCTCCCACGTATGCTTTTCTCAAAGATTATTTCACGGCGAATGATCGACCGATTGTAGGCAATACTGAGGAAATCCTGCAACCAATTGCAGGCTTTTTCGCTAAGGTAGGTGTGAGTGGGAATCTCGGAATCAGGAAATCAGCGGTCTGAATCTTCTTGAACAATTTCCAACTCGGTTAAACGGCGATAAAAAGTTGAACGGCTCATACCCAATATCTTGGCCGCCTGCGCCCGCTTTCCTTTCGTTTGGGCTAAGGCATCGAGGATCAGTTGACGCTCGTTCGGTTTCGAAAACGGTGAAGACTGAACAGCCGGAGGCCCATCGCTCAATTCAGGAGGCAGGTCGGAGGGAAGGACACTTCCGCCACGGCAATGGATGAGTGCATATTCCAACGCCCCTTTTAATTCCCGGACATTCCCCGGCCAGGAATAGCGGAGGAAACTTTGCATCGTTTCCGGAGCAATATCGAGAACACCCATCTTGCCAAGAGCCACGCGACTTTGTTCGAAAAAGGCCGTACTTAATAACGGAATATCCTCACGGCGCTCTCGCAAAGGAGGAAGTCGTAACCGCGCAACACGAATCCGATAGAGTAAATCCGCACGGAAAGCGCCCTTATCGACCAGCTCCTGAAGATGCTGGTTGGTGGCCGCCAACACTCTGACATTGACCTTGCGTGGACGAGACTCCCCAAGACGAATAATTTCACCCTCCTGAAGGACACGGAGCAGGGTCGTCTGAATCGCTAATGGCATATCCCCGATTTCATCGAGCAATAACGTGCCACCTTCAGCTGATTCGAAAAATCCTTCATGGTCGCTGATCGCTCCTGTGAAGGCACCGCGCTTGTGACCAAATAGTTGGCTCCCCAACAGAGAATCTGTCAATCCCGCACAATTAACAGGCAAAAATAGATGATCATGACGCGGGCTTAATTGATGTAACGCGCGAGCAACCAATTCTTTGCCGGTCCCGGTTTCCCCATCAATAAGTACGGGCACATCCACCACGGCAATGTCTCGAATCCGCTCATACACAGCCCTCATGGCCGGACTTTTTCCAATCAGATTTTGAAATTGAGTCGGCCCAACCAACAGCCGGCGCAGCTCTTCCATCTCGGTTACATCTTTTAACAAGAGTATGGTTTTTCTTGGATCCCGAGGATCATCCTGCACTTCAACTTCCAACGCGGTCGCAGAACGTTTCTTTCCATCCATCACCACCCGCACAACCTGGCGCTGTGCCCCAGGCAACCGGCCCATTTCTTCGACCCGAGCACTGTCGTCTTCTTTCCAGGGAAGACCGTCAATCAGCGTGCGTCCGATTATTCTGGCCGGATCGGTTTGCAATAAGTCATGTGCCTTTCCGCTAATAAAGGTCACCACCCGATTCGCATCGATCATGATGGTCCCCAATCCCAACCCGTCGAGTACGGCCATGACATCATCCCGCTCTTGTTCACTTTTCGCTAAGCGACTGCCGAGTTGGGCTTCTGTGCGTTCATGATGGTTAACGGCCTGACGATGTGAAAGCTGTTCCTCACGTGCCTTTTGCAAAAGAGGCTGTATGGGGACCATGTCGGGTCCAAAGCGTTGCAAAATCAGATACCGAAATGACCCATGGCGGACGGCAGTCGCTTCCAACACGACGTCCTCTCCAAACAATGCCGGTTCGTTCCACAGACCGGATTTCCATGGTCCCGTCTTGCCGGACTCCCACCATGCCTGCGCTTCATGGAGAAAATGTTGGAGAAAAAATGAACGGTCCAATATCTGCTCAGGAGACAACTCCGTTTCCCGGCTCAAACCTGGCGGGGGAAACCAACTGGGAAGATCACCCAAATGCTCAAACCCCTTTGCAGTTTTTTGGAAAATCAATGCATCAAAAACACCAAGAAGAGCGTGATCGTGTATGGAAACAGCCATGAGACTCACCAATTTCTTACAATGACGAGGGGATTTGTTGAGTTTACCGACGATTACAGCCTACCGGAGGAGGGACAGTTCCTCCATTCCATCCTTCAGGATCTCAGCATTGCCTCGGATAACGCGGTAAATGCCGCCTCGACACCTTCCCCGGTTTTTGCGCTTACCATGGACACCAGACAGGCTTGGTCCCTGAGATCAGAAACCATAGGACACTCCACCACCCACTCGTCCACCAAATCATGTTTATTGAGCAAGAGGACAAAAGGAACAGGGCCGATGGTCTTCTGAGCTAATTCATGTAATTTGCCGGCTACATCAACCGTTTCTTTTCTCGTTCCATCGATGACCAAAATATATCCCGATGAACCTTGCAAATACGACGCCCGAACCTTTTGAAAGTCATCGTCCCCATAGAGATCCCAAATGACCATCATGAGGTCTTGCCCCCGTATCGACAGTTTTTTTTGATCAATTTTGACGCCTACGGTCGTGAGGTATTTATCCGAAAAAATTCCGGATACCAATCGTTTCACCAGGCTCGTTTTCCCAACGGCAAATGCACCCAACAGGCAAATTTTTTTTTGAATCACGGTCCTTTCCTCACTCCCGCTTCCCTGGGGGGATGGATTGTCTTGGCTTCCACGACCTTAAAGGACACGCGCCGACTTCTGGCATACCCCTTCTCTTCTCCGGCCACAGATGTCCCATCAGGATCAACTCCTTTGCCCATGGCTGCCAGTTTTAAAACCTGATAGGGTGGTTCACTCAGAATGTCCAATACCTTTTTCGCTCGCATTTCACTCAGTAAAAGATTGATCGATTGGGAGCCTACAGGACTGGAATATCCCATGACATCGATAGAGAGTTCCCGCCCTAACTTCACGGCTTCCTTATCCAATTCCTGAAGGATGTGTTTCACCTGCTGAGTTTTAACCAATTCACGATCCGGCAACCTTCCCTGGCCTTCCAAAAAGAATATGGCTTGTTGTTCCAGAGCATTTCGAAGTGTTTCAAATTGTTTCACATCTGTGTCGATGAGACGTTCCATGGAAATCTCCGAAACCCCTGGAATGGCCATGGCGGATTGATCTACTCTCGAAATCCAGCGATGAGAACTTTCCCCCATCAGTACGATCCGGTTCCCTTCAATGCTCACCTCTACCGATTCTGGTGGTTGTAAGACTTGTATCGCGCGCTTATGGACCATCTCCGGAGTCAATGCGATAAATGGTTCCAGATGAAACCCGACCGCATTGGAAGAATATCCCACTTCTTCCAGCAACCGTTCAGGATCGACAGCCAGGGGGTCCCTCCAGCCGTGGAGCACCCTTCGCCCCTCCTCCTCCTGAATGGAGGTCACCACAATACCCGGCTCAGCCCCGATACGCTTCAAAAACTCAGTCCACTGTTGATGATGGAGAGAGGCATGATAAGCCCACCATCCCAGAAGGGCCAGGAGAAGAGCACATAACACCAGAAATGCAACCGGAAGGCCTTTTTGTTTTTTCACGAATTGCGCTTGGAGGCAATCTTCCAAAAAAGGTCTGGTCTCTAAAAAAACAGCGGTATCCCCTTGAAAGTTTTTCAGGGAATCCGAATATTGGGCATGAAGGGAGTCAAGCGTGTTTTGAAGCACATCCCGTAATTTCACCGGAGGTGTTCCTCGGATCACTGTGGCCAAAATGGCACTGGAACCCTGCTCTATCCAAACCGTCAAATCGCCAATCCGGAGCGATTCCAAACCTTCGTCCTGACTTTGCTGAAACGAATCTCTCACAAAATCCTGAATAGCCGTCAGCATGCCGGAAATTGCCGCCTCCCCTTGGCTGGAGATCCCTTCGGCCATCACATGATTGAGTAACAATCCCGTTTTTTTATGAATCAAAAACAATTGTTCGACTCTAAACCGAAGGGTATGTAACAACACCACTTCCACAAACGGTCGTCCTGTTTTCCAAGCCTCCCATCGCCACTGGAGTCCTTGCCAAGACATACTATATTCCAATGTCTGGTTGAGAGATTGGAGCATTTCCCGCATGGCCCGAGATAAGGCTTTTCGAATGGCGGAGCCCAAGATCGGCGCAATGGAATCACTAATCAGCTGGGGTGATTGTTTAATGGAAAGGGCCAGAGCTTCCTGCGTAATCGGCACCATAGATGCCAATAAACGATTATCCTGCTGAGCGCGAAGGCGAATCGCATCGGGGAGAACATTGCTCACCTCCTCCGGCCCAACCACGAAGGTATCCAAACGTTGTCGTAAGCGATCTAATTGAACTTGCTCGGGAGCCAGTAACAACCGGCGAAGGACCGAAAAATCTTCAGTACCCTCTTTGGCATATTCCAGTGGTGGACTAACAGGAGACGAACGACGTGTACGTTCCATAGTTGGCCTTTACGAGGAGTCTGACATTTTTCTGATAGTGGGTGGGAAAAACACGTGAATTTTGATGGTCCGGCTTCATCATGGGAGAGTCACCCCAGGGAGCAGGCTTTCAGAGCTTCATGATTGGGGCTCAGTATGCTTGGTGGCCCCCACCTTGAGTCGCATCGCCACTTCCATCAACATTTCAGCCAACGCCGCACGGTCAGTTTTGTCCTCCTTCAACTCATTGACCGCTTGTTGAAATTGTGACTCCATTCGACTCATCGCCTGCTGGTCCTGCTCGATCAGCTCATGCTTTTGCTGCT
>DOFS01000022.1:16484-17219 GCA_003523945.1 Nitrospiraceae bacterium
TGGCCCATTTCCTGAATGTTGGTGGCGCGTTGATTCTCTTCCTGCTGTAATTTCTCGACCAATCCCAGGACTTCCTGATTCATTTGCCTCTTCAGATCTTCAACAGACCTGGTTAGCTCCTGTCGTAAGAGGCCGCTTTCCTGTAACAACCGGTTCTCCAACACCGCAAACCGTTTTTCAATTTCCCGACTTTGGGTGCCGAAGAGAATGTCCCTAACCTTATCCAAGCTCCCCTCTTCCGACTGAGCCGTAAGTTCTCCCTCACCGGAAGACGAATTTTCATGAGAACTCGAGACTTCATAGACCACCGATTTGGATGTTTTTTTTGAGGGATCAATGACACTCATAGACTTCACTCCCCTAGATTTGGTCGAGAACTTCTCTGTCTTAGGGAACACCCCTTAAGCGGAAGTATCCTAACATTGGTCAAAAAAAAAGGGAACAAGACGCCCACCCGTTCAAACACACAGATGGAATCTCATCCTTAGAATAGATTTTTTGCAAAAAAGTCAAAATCCCTTTCCATTTTTTTAGTAACGGTATACCGGATAAACGGCCATTCCTATTGAGAACTAGATCCCCAATTATCAATGACCAATTCCTTCTGAATACACAATGAATTCATGCACTTAGGTCAGAAAATAATTAATGCGGATATCATCAATAGGGACAGGTTGGAAACTTACGCCTTGGAGGGTGGAATTTATCAATGACCTTGTCGTTTATTGGCAGATG
>DOFS01000022.1:17408-21398 GCA_003523945.1 Nitrospiraceae bacterium
CCACAACCGCTTGGACCAGCGGGGCGAACAAAGCCGCACGAAACCGTCCAGCGCGAAGCCGTTCCGGCGGAGACAGGAAACGCCGCTGGCGACCTTTTTCAATATTTCCACCTTGGAAGTTTCCAAGTCTAGGCAATTAAAGGCACTCTCTTTAATGGGAAAGTGAGGAATTAAAACACGGGAGAATGGGAATAAGAAGTTCAGAAAAGGCGGGACGTTAGAATATTTCTCTTCACTAATCTTTTTCCGGCTCGGCGTTCCCATGTTTATGCGTAACTCGATCCTCATCAAACATCTCGGCCATTTCTTGAGCCATCACATCATTATCATGAGGAAGAGACACAACAGACAATTCTTTTTTTATTTTTTTGGGAGACACGGCCTTGGGATCTTTGGCGCCGGCTGTTTCAGAATCGTCGGGTTCTTCAGACGTATTTTTGTGATCCATAACCATTTCCTCTCATAATGTTTACTCAAACGATTCCAAATGTGACCGCTCCGGGAACTTAAGCTGACAACTGGGACAGGTCACAAAGTAGACCGATTCACGAACGGAGAGCACGGCTCTCAAATCCAGAGACACCCCACGATGCCGACAAGATGGACATGGAATTTCCTTAAGATGATAGGGAATATCCGGCTGTGTTTGTACATAAAACTCCATATCGGTATGGACGGGAAACATATAATGACACCCTATGCAAATCGCTTTCCATTCCCCGTCTTCCGTTGCCGTCCTGGAATCGATTCCAAAACGATTGGCCTTACAAATAGGGCACTTCACTTCACCCAATCGCTCTTCAACCTGCTTGACGCTTAGTTGTGTCATTCTTCTTCCTTAAGTCCATCCTGATGAGCCTGTCTTTCCTGTAAGTATAGGCTCCCTCCCAAAGGTCCCGCAAGCAAAGGCTCCACATCTTCTTTCGCGCTCTTATATTCCAGCCTTCTTTTTCAGGACTTAGCTCAGTCCACCCTCATCGCATCCGAACCGGGATCAATGAGGCGACCGGAGAGACCCCCTATAAAAAAATGAAGGCGGCAATACCCAGGGCCTCACCAAATCTGCTACAACCCTCCATACCATCAAGAACCAAAAACCTACCCAAATCCTCTCAACTGTTCGTTTTTACCCGCATTACCTTCTATGCCCGAGCTCCCTGAAGTTGAAGTCATCCTCAACCATCTGAACCGGAATGTCCTGGGCGGGACCATTGAAACGCTCACCATTCACCGTTCGGATATTGTCCGCACTGGCCATGACCTCATCCCTTGGTTCCAACGCTCCACGATCACCCATATCGCCCGAAAAGGGAAATGTGTGATCTTTACCTGTTATCGATCCAAAGAAATTCGTTATCTCTTGTCAGAACAGGGAATGACCGGACTCTGGTTTTTCCATCCTGCCTTGGCCTCAACCCCTCAGCACATCCATTGCCGTATCGACCTTTCCGGCGCTCAAGCCACTGGACTGCATTACTGGAATCCCCGGCGGTTTGGGAGGCTCTGGTTGTTCGAACGACCGGAATTGGATGCCTTTCTGCAACGCCGATTCGGCTCTGACGCCCTGGAAATGGAAGAACGACCCTTTATCAAGCTTATTCAAAGTTGTCGAGGCCGCCTGAAACCATTTCTTCTCGATCAACACCGGCTCGCGGGGATTGGAAACATTTACGCCAATGAAATCCTGTTTCGGGCCAGAGTACACCCACAGGCTCGCGGGTATCGGCTGGGGGCCTCAGCCTGTCAACGGCTCTATGACACCATGCATACCGTATTACGGGAAGCCATTGCCGCTGGAGGGTCTTCCATCAGAGATTTCCGTGCTCCGGATGGATCTTATGGACGGTTCCAGGAAGCGCACCAGATTTATCAGAAGGCAGGATTGCCTTGTTTGCATGGATGTCCCACTCTGATCACGCGCCTGCAGAGTGAACGCAGCTCGTTCTTTTGTTCGATCTGCCAGAAGAAACGGTAGCCTCCCATTCATTCCTTGAGCCAAACTGAAACCTTTGCTAGAATGATTTATCAGTTTAATGGCGGCTAACCGGAGGTTAAGTCGAATACTACGTGCGAAAAATTAAACTACGAGAAGGGGTCGATTTAGCCAATCTTTTCGGCCCGCACGATCTGCACCTCAAAATGATCGAAGGTGAGCTCCAGGTGCGAATGGCAGCCAGGGGCGATGAAATCACTCTTCATGGTCAGCCGGAGTCAGTTCTGCGGGCCGAACACATTTTGCGGGAATTAGCAGACTGGACCAGAACTTATTACGAATTGAAACCAGACGATATTTCACGAGCCATTCTCGCGACAGAGGAAAAGCGTGACACTCCACTCAAACCCTATACCGTTTCGGCAAGCGCGCTTCCGACGAAAAAAGGGAATGTCAATCCGAAAACTCCCAATCAACAGGCCTATCTTGAAGCCATTAACAAGTCAGATCTTGTCATAGCCATTGGCCCCGCCGGGACCGGTAAAACCTATTTGGCCATGGCCATGGCCCTAGCAGCTCTTACGCATAAACAAGTTAGTCGCATCATTCTCGCACGGCCAGCCGTGGAGGCAGGTGAACATCTCGGCTTTCTGCCAGGGGACCTCTTTGCCAAAGTGCATCCCTATTTACGCCCCTTATACGATGCGTTGTACACGATGATGGACATTGATCGGGCCAATCGGCTCATCGAACGTGGCGAAATTGAAATCGCCCCACTGGCGTTCATGCGGGGACGAACGCTCGACGATGCCTTTGTCATCCTGGATGAAGCGCAAAACGCCACCACCGAACAAATGAAAATGTTTTTGACCCGACTCGGACTCAATTCCAAAGCAATTGTGACGGGGGATATCACCCAAATTGATCTTCCCGATTCGCAGAAATCCGGATTGGCCCAGATTGCTGACATTCTCGTCAATATCGATGGAATACGATTTGTGTATTTTTCCGAACAAGATGTGGTCAGACATCGTTTAGTCAAAGAAATTATTAAAGCGTACGACCGATTTGAACATCCCTCACCAGACAGCCCGCACAAACTATCCTTTGGCCCTTCGACTGCATCTCTCCGCAACCGTTCGAAACCGGATATCAACGGCCAGAGTCCGATCCTGTAATGCCCTATGGCCATTTGGTTCCGTACGTATCTCCGGCAAACGTCGGTTCGACCCACGACCTTGCGCCGAGTGGCGCAGTCTGTGTTAGAACAGACAGGGCATCCATCCGCTGACCTGAGCCTGACCCTGGTCGGCAGGACCCGCATGCGGAAGCTGAACCGGACATATCGGCAGCGTGACTATGCCACCGATGTCTTGGCCTTCCCGATGCAGGAGGCCTCACATTCCCCTTTGGCGTTTGTGGGAGATGTCGTAATTTGTGTTCCCGTGGCACTGGCTCAAGCTACACGGTTTGGCAATTCCGCCAATGAAGAAATTCTGCGCCTACTCATCCATGGCGTCCTTCACCTGCTGGGGTATGACCATGAAACGACCGAACGAGAAGCCAAACGGATGAAACGCAAGGAGCACGTGATTTTCAATCGTCTTTCGCCGGCTCCCCGTCTTCTCGCATAACCACAGCCATGGATCACCCATCTCGCCGTGACATTCTGGTAAATAACCTATGAGTTGGCTCCAACGTCTTCAGAATGGATTAGCGAAAACACGCCAGACCGTGCAAGGTTCATTGCGACGTCTGGTGGGATCCCGCTTGGACCCCGTTGCCTTGGAGGATGTCGAAGCCAGTCTTCTGCAAGCCGATGTCGGTGTTCGTACCGTCGAGCGGTTTCTTGAGATGGTCAAAGACCAATCAGGCGTATTCAGTGCAACCGATCCGACAGCCGTCCTCCATACCCTCCTCATGGACATCCTTCAAAAGGGCGAAACCGAACCATTAGAAGAACTCATTCGTCGCGGACCTCGCCCCTTTGTGTTCTTGATCATAGGCATCAACGGGGTCGGCAAAACGACAACCATTGCCAAGATCGGGCACCGGTT
>DOFS01000463.1 GCA_003523945.1 Nitrospiraceae bacterium
TGGATTCTTCCTGTGTGCAGCTCATGGTGGCGGCCACTCGATCCGGAAGGGTGTCGGTGCAGGGATATTCGAGTCGTATTCGTGACAAGTTTGAACAAATAGGATTTGGTCAATTTCTGCCGACCCAGGAATGCTGAAGCAGAATCATTAAGTAATCCAGAGCGTGTTCATCGGAATCCAAGAATGAGGTGATGTGTGAATAGTGATTGGATAATTTGGATGAGTGTGGTGGTGGCCGGAACAGGGATCGGATATGCCCTGGGCGTCAGAAGCGGGCAGACGCGTATCCATCTGTTAGAAAAGAAACTTCAGGAAGGTCTCCATGCTCAGCGGCGTACATTGGAAAATTGGAAAACCTTTTGCCAGTGTCTGGCACCGGTGTTTCCGGTTTTTGTGGCACAAATCAAGGCGGTCATACAAGAGACGGGACAGGCGGCCGACGGTTTGATTCAGCGATTTAAGGCCATTTCCCGAAATGCCAAAGAGCAGGTGGAGGAAACCGAAGCGCTGTTAATAAATATGGCTGACGGGCGTGGCGGGAAGGATGAGTTCACCGTCGATCGGATTCTTCAGGACACACAAAAAACAATAGAAATGTTCGTCAAGCAAGTCACACAGACGACCACAGTAACACTTGCCACGGTGAACGTGATGGAGCAGGCGCTGGAAACCACCTCCCGGATTTCAGAGGTGGTGGAGGAAGTCGAATTTATTGCGGATCAAACCCGATTGTTAGCACTCAATGCAGCGATTGAAGCCGCCAGAGCGGGAGAGCATGGACGAGGTTTTGCCGTGGTGGCGGATGAAGTGACGAAATTGGCAAATCGATCGGCTCAAGCCTCTGAGCAAATTCGTACCCTCGCGACGACGGTCAAAGGCACAACCGAATCGGCAATGTCGGAACTCCAGGTCCTGGCTTCATTGGATTTATCGGAAACCATTGAGGCTCAGAACAAAGTCCTGGAGATGATCAAGGTCATGGCGTTAAAAAATGAAGCACTAAAACAGAGTGTGGGAAACAATTCCGGTCGAAGCAGAGAATTAGGAGAGGATGTGGGACAAATTGTGATGTCCATGCAATTCCAGGATATTACCCGACAAAAATTAGAACATGTCTATCAGCCTTTGGAGCGAATCCATGCGCCACTTCAAGCGGTGGTGGATGATAATGGAGAAACGGATATGATACCCAAAGTGCTCGAAGAACTCCGGAATATTGAGCATACCTATACGATGGAGTCGGAGCGCCTCACGATGGAGTCCGCCCGATCCGGGCAAAAAGCGGTGATAATCGGAACCGGTTCGGACGAAGGAGACAATATCACGTTGTTCTAGTAGGTCGGGCGCGAAGGGTAAGGAGTAAACAATGAGGGGTAAAGCGTTAGACGTGAAGTGAAAAGATGAGGTTTTACTGCCTTATTCTTCACCACGTATAAGAAATCGAGAAAGGTCGAAAGATTCGCGATGATCGCACAGGGTCAAAATGGAAATACACCGAGGAAAATGAGGTAATGTTATGGGCAAGACAGTCTTAGTCGTGGACGATTCCGTCTCGATGCGTCAAATGGTGAGTTTTACGCTGACCGGGGCTGGCTACGAAGTGGTCGAGGCTGGTGACGGAAAAGAGGCGGTGGATAAGCTCAATGGAGGGGCGAAGCCCAATTTGGTGATTACAGATTTGAATATGCCGAATATGGACGGGATTGCTTTGATAAAGGCGGTGCGGGGCATGGCCGCCCATAAGTTTACCCCGATCCTGATGTTAACCACCGAGTCCTCCGATGACAAAAAGAAAGAAGGACAAAATGCCGGAGCGACGGGGTGGATTGTGAAGCCGTTTAATCCAGAACAAATGTTAGCCACAATTAAGAAAGTTCTCCCCGCTTGAGGGGACATGAGAAAACACCTGATGAATTCCCGGAATCAAATATCCTCTGAACCTTCAAGCATGACACCTCACGAAAAAACTAATCCTCCGTTCATTCCCCAAGGAGTCAAATGATGGCGGTTGATCTCTCACGATTTCAAGAGGCGTTTTTTACGGAATCCGCAGAACATGTCGAAACCATTGAATCAGGTTTATTGGCGTTAGAACAACGTCCCAATGACCTGGACTTACTGAATCGAATTTTTCGGGCCGCACATTCGATTAAAGGAAATGCGGGGATGTTTCATTTTACGGCCATTGCCGGGTTGACTCACAAAATGGAAAACATTCTGGACGGCCTGAGGAATGAAATAATGCCGGTAACTCCCCATGTCATCGATGTACTGTTGCGGGCGTTGGACGGGTTGAAAAGTTTATTGGACGCGGCGCAAGGAGGTGAGGCAGCTGGTGAGGAAGCTATCCACCTATTAGAGGGAGAACTGGAAGCCTGTCAGAAGGGATCGACGGTCACGACCAGCCCGAAATCTTCAACCGAAATCGCTCTTGATCGTTCTCTCAATCAGGCGGACACGTGGCGAACGATTCAGATTGATTGGAGCCCTTTACCGGAACTGTTTCAACGAGGCCTGGATCCGGCACAGATCTTCAAGGAATTGCATGAGTTGGGGATGGTAAAGGTGCTCCAAGTGCGGACGGATGGTCTTCCGCCGCTGGACTCACTGGATCCTGAACGATGCTATCTCAGTTGGGTGGTGGAAGTGGAAACCGATGTCCCCATCGGACAGGTGGAAGATGTGTTTATGTTTGTCAGGGACGGGAGCGAATTAGCCATTATCGATCTCGCCCCCCAAACGCCTGAACCGTATAAACGGGTGGGGGATATTCTGGTAGAGGAAGGGGTGGTGACTCAGGAGGAAGTTGCTGAAAGTCTTGCGAAGCAAAAGCCACTTGGTCAAATTCTGGTCGAAGAAAAAAAAGCAACGTCCCAACAAGTCGATGCCGCGCTTAAAAAACAACAAAAACTGAAAAAACATGAAGTGCCTTCCATTCGGGTTGATACCGAGAAAATTGATAAATTGATTAATCTGGTCGGGGAATTAGTGATTACGCAATCAATGATTTCGGATCTCAGTGAGAAGCTTTCCATCGCTCAACTCCCGGTGCTTCAAGAACGCATTACCCAGTTGGAACGTAACACCCGGGAGATACAAGAACGGGTCATGTCCATCCGGATGATGCCGATTGGCAGTGCGTTCCACCGGTTCCCGCGGTTGGTACGGGATCTCGCAGGGAAAAGTGGCAAGCAGATTCAATTGATCATGTCCGGAGAAGAAACGGAATTGGATAAAACGCTCATTGAGGCGATAGGCGATCCTCTCACTCACCTTGTTCGGAATTCGGCCGATCATGGATTGGAGCTCCCGGAAGACCGATTGGCCCAGGGCAAGCCCGCCCGGGGAACGATTCGTCTTCATGCCTATCATGATGGCGGGAATATCTGTATCGCGGTGGAAGATGACGGGCGAGGATTGAACCGGGAGAAAATCATTCAGAAAGCGGTGGAGAAAGGGATCATTGTCGATGGAAGCAGTATGTCAGATGAGGCCGTACATCAATTAATTTTCCGGCCTGGGTTTTCTACCGCCGAAATGATTACGGATATATCCGGTCGAGGGGTAGGGATGGATGTTGTGAAGCGTAATATCGAAGGTCTTGGCGGATCGGTGGCCATTCAGAGCACCCTGGGTCAGGGCTCTCGGCTCACGCTGAAATTGCCGCTTACCTTGGCCATTATTGATGGGATGACTGTCCGGGTGGGTCGGGATCA
>DOFS01000306.1 GCA_003523945.1 Nitrospiraceae bacterium
CTGGGTTAGACATTGTCGGCATAGGCCGGGCGGCCTGGACCAATTTGAAAAAAGGTGGTCGGTTCCAAGGGGCTAGCACCATTACTCAACAGTTGGCACGAGCCCTATTTCTTTCTCCGGAGCGAACGTATCAACGAAAGATTAAAGAACTCATTCTCGCAGTAAAAATGGAGTGGGTGCTGACAAAAGAGCAAATTTTAGAAATGTACTTAAACCAAATTTATTTTGGCCATGGTGCCTATGGTGTGGCAGCCGCCGCCTTAACGTATTTTGATAAAAACGTCTCGGATCTGAGCCTTCCTGAATCAGCATTTTTGGCTGGTCTCCCAAAAGCCCCCAACACGTATTCTCCCTATCGAAATCCGGAACTAGCCAAATCCCGGAAAGAATTAGTTTTAGGGCGTATGGTGGAGGCCGGGTATATCACCAGTGAGGATGCCCAAGCCGCTATGGCCATGACTTTGTCCTATCGCCATCAGTCAATAGAACCGATCGCGGCTTATTTTCTGGAAGAGGTTCGTCAACACCTCGTGGATCGGTATGGTGAAACCCTCGTGTATAAGGGTGGACTACGAATCTACACCACTTTAAACATTGCCATGCAAAAAAGCGCGGAAGAAGCGGTTCGAACTGGCCTCCGTCAATTAGATAAACGTCAAGGCTGGCGAGGACCGGTAGGACATGTTGACTTCACACAAGACTTCACCCCTCCCGATACTTTTCCAGAGTTACAGAGCCCGAAGGCGGCCTTTATCCACGGACTCTATCGAGCGCTTATTACCAAGGTGACCAAACAATCTGCCCAAATATTGATTGGAAATACCTATAAAGGCTCTATCCTTTTCGAAGATATGCGTTGGGCCCAGCGCCGATTAGAAAAAACCGGGGACGTCGGAACCGCGGTCGTCCGGGACAAAGCCTCCCCTCTCCAACTTCTGAAGGTGGGAGACATTATTGAGGTTGCGCCGAAAAACGGTACGGTCGAGTCTGGAGAATTTGTCTTAGAACAAACTCCACTCGTGGAAGGCGCCCTTATCGCCATGGATCCAAGAACTGGCGCTGTTCAAGCCATGGTAGGAGGGTATGACTTTACTCGAAGTCAGTTTAATCGTGCCGTGATTGCACGCCGGCAACCTGGATCAGCCTTCAAACCACTCATATATGCTTCGGCGCTCCAACAAGGCCTAACGCCAGCAACTCTAATTCTCGATGCGCCCGTGGTGTATCAAGACGAGGATTTAGACCGGGTATGGAAACCAGAAAATTATGAAAAACGCTTTTTCGGGACAATTACTCTACGTGAAGCCCTGCGCCATTCCCGCAACGCCGCAACGGTAAGGTTGCTTGAACAAATTGGTGTTCCCGAAGTCGTCAATATTGCCAGTAATCTGGGAATTCGAAGTCCACTCAGCCAGGACCTCTCCTTGGCCTTAGGATCTTCAAGCGTGACTCTACAAGAAATCACCTCGGCATATGGCGTCTTCGCGGATCAGGGGTTGTGGCTTGAACCTTACCTGATTACTCATGCAAAGAACCTTAACGGCGAGATCTTAGAACAGCATCTGTTCGAACCCCGACAAGCGATGACCAAAGAAAACGCCTATTTGATCACCAACATGCTCATGGATGTCATTCAAAGCGGAACCGGGAGACTGGCCAAATCTATTGGCCGTCCATTGGCAGGGAAAACCGGAACCACGAATAGTTATAACGATGCCTGGTTTGTCGGGTATGCACCAAATTTAGCGACAGGAGTATGGGTGGGCTTTGATGGGGTTCGCACCCTCGGCAGATTGGAATCCGGAGCTCATGCAGCCCTTCCAATCTGGACCCAGTTCATGGATCAAGCGCTTCGAAACTCACCCGTCATGACCTTTCCCATTCCTAGTGATATTCAATTTGCACAAATCGACACCAACACTGGCAACTTGCCATCCAAGACCAGTCGACATGTCAGTACGGAAGTTTTTCTCAAAGGAACGGAACCAGGAAAAGCGGCTCCTCAAAAAGCAAACCCCATGGATTTCTTTGAGTTCGACCGGCTAAATTCGGAATCATCCAGCCAGCCTTCACCATTTTAAAAGGAATTTTCGGCGGGTCAAATGCAAAACACCGGGCGACCTCAGGCCTGGGATTCCTGATACTCCTCATACCAAGCCATTTGAATAGCCTCCAGCTTTTTTTCATTTGAGGTTTTGGGATCATCTTTAAATTCGGGAAGCGCAATCACCCACGCATGTAAATCCGTGAATCTGACCGTTAACGGATCAAGGTCTGGATGTTCTTCCAGCAGCCGAATGCCAATATCTTCGGTATCGCCCCACATTAATTCCTGTGACATGATTCTTCCCTTTGTGTTGATGAAATCTTTGCATGCCCGAAATCCCAGCCCCACATCTTCAGAGGTTATTTGATGACATCAGATAATTTTTTACTTTCGAGGGCTTCCTTCAACGTGGCATCCATCAATACTTCAGCCAAATGGTGAGTCGTTTTTTCAACCTCAGAAATTTTCGTCCGAATCACACGATGATCATCCCCCTCTTTGACTTCACCAAGCTGCTGCAAAATCCTTCGAATGCTTTGAACTTCCTTGTCATTAATTAAATTCGTTGCGCGCACCAGGGCTTTCTCAGTCGCCACGATGATCGCGTTGGCTTCATTACGCGCTTCAATAAGCTGACGCGCCTTGATGTCTTCTGCGGCAAATTGGAAAGATTCCCGAATCATGCCTTCCACCTCGTCATCTGTTAGTCCATGAGATGGCTTCACTTGAACCGATTGCGCCTCACCCGTCCGAATATCTCTGGCCGTCACATGGAGAATCCCATTGGCATCAATGAGAAAGTTGACTTCCACCCGAGGAACCCCTGCCGGCAATGGTGGAAGCTTTAATTGGAAGCGAGCCAAACTTCGATTATCTTTAACCAATTCCCGTTCTCCCTGGAGGATATGAATATCCACCGAGGTTTGCCCATCGACATAGGTGGTAAACATTTCCTTGGCACTAGTAGGAATGGTGGTATTTCGGCGAATCAGCGCACTCATCACACCACCCATCGTTTCGATTCCCAATGACAAAGGAGTCACGTCCAGTAAAAGCAAATCCTTGGTATGCCCGCCTAAAATATCAGCTTGAACAGCTGCCCCCAACGCTACAACCTCGTCAGGGTTAAGTTCAGAGTGAGGCTTTTTTCCATACAGTTCTTCTACTTTTCGCCATACCAATGGCATGCGAGTATTCCCGCCGACCAAAACCACTTCATCGATTTGACTGGCGGTTAATCCAGCGTCTTTGAGCGCGTGCTGACATGGCAGAAGAGTTCGTTCCACTAAACCCATTGTTAACGTTTCCATTTCCTCCCGCGTCCACATTTTTTCATAGGTCGCATTTGGAAGCTCGATCACAGCCTTCGTTTCGGTTTCATCAGACAACCGTATTTTGACGCGTTCCGCTTCCAATCGAATGGTTTGCATCAAATCGGGATATTTCCCTACCTTGACACCTTGAGTTTGGAAAATATCATCAACCATCACATCGACAAGCCGTTGATCAAAATCATCTCCCCCTAGATGGGTATCTCCATTTGTTGCCAGAACTTCAAAAATTCCATCCTTTAATTTGAGAATTGAGATATCAAACGTTCCTCCACCTAAGTCATAGATCGCAATTAGGCCTTGCGTCTTTTTCTGCAGGCCATAGGCTAGTGAAGCAGCTGTCGGCTCATTTATGATGCGCAATACCTCCAACCCAGCAATGAGTCCGGCATCTTTGGTGGCTTGCCGCTGACTATCATTGAAATACGCCGGGACGGTGATCACGGCCTTGGAGATGTCTTCCTTTAAATATTCCTCGGCCCGCCTCTTTAATTCTTTCAGAATCATGGCAGACACTTGGGGCGGAGAAAAGGTTTTATCTCCAATCTCAATGCGAATCACTCCGTTTTTTTCATGGAGCTGATAGGGGAAGTACTTCAACTCGTCCTTTACATCATTTAAGCCCTTTCCCATAAACCGTTTCACGGAATAAATGGTACGAGAAGGGTCACGAATTAAATGAGCTTTTGCGGGCTCCCCCACGATCAACCCATTATCAGTTAACCCCACGATGGACGGCACTTTGCGCTGCCCATCCCCTCCGGGAATGACATGAGGCCCTTCCTTATCCATAAAGGCCACCAGCGAGTTTGTCGTTCCCAAATC
>DOFS01000574.1:0-1928 GCA_003523945.1 Nitrospiraceae bacterium
TCAGAAGTCCCACGGTGATGAAAATATAGCCACCCGGAGCGGCAAAGGCATTCTGTTCCTGACTGTTCAGAATGGCAAAATGGTAGTTCAGGGTTGGCCGGTCCGAAACTTCCGCCACCGTCTTTCCCACCAGATTGATATAGCGTGTCCAGGCTGGATTTGAATATTCACCGCCGAAACGGCTAAAGGCTTCCACCGCGACCGCTTCACCCAACGTGATTTCCTCTTCTTCTCCGATAGGCTCGAGCGCTTGAACGACGCCGACGCCCTTTTTCAGAAGATCGATTTTCTGTTGTTTCACGCCAAGGGCCGCTCCGAGACCTCCAATGAGGTCCGGTTGTTGCGACGATTGCCCGGATTGTGATCCCCCACATCCCATGCTAGACAAGAGGAGACTCAGAATGCTGACACCTGCCAAAAATTTGCCGATATTCATTGGACACCTCCCGAAAATTCTCCTAAGTTTCCAGATTTTTTAAACTCCATCAATTCATCCGGGGCAATAGAAAAGGCATCCATGCGATCCACCGCATCACGGTGTTCCTGTTTGATATTTTTAGTTTCAGCATATTGTTCGGTGGATTCCTTGAGGCCTCTGATGCTGCCTCCTGCCCGTGACTCTCGCGCGGCAATGGTTTTCCGTCCCGTGAGGCCCGAGAGGCCCAACCCGCCACCACCGGTGGAAGGCTTCTCTTCTGCCAGCCGGAATTTAAACACCCAGCCGATTTTGCCCGTGCCGGTTTTGACTTTGGCCAGCCGGCCTTCTTCGGACAGGACGGTGACGGCATCTCCCAGCGCCAGGGTGGTGATGACCGCCGAGGTGGGAGATTTTTCAGCCGTGACTTTCACGTCATCCTGTTTGGCGTAGAGTGTGGCCGCCCAATTGGTTGTTGGAACCATCCAGGCAGCCAACGTGAGGAAGACGACTCCGATGATAACTCGAGCGATACGGTCTGGCATGAGGCCCCCTTTCAGCGTAGGACTAGGGCGTGATTATTGATAGTCTCCGATTAAACTAAACCCTGCCCAATAGGACGGGTGAGGGAAGTCTTTTTTGACGATGAGTTGCGCTTGCCGCAAACTTTTCGCTTTATTCGCCGTCACGTAATTCCGGTAAAAATGTTTCATGAGCACCGAGGTGGAGAGATCATCCACCCGCCACAGGGCTGACACCAGGGCATGCGTGCCGGCATAGACAAATGCGCGATTCAGGCCGATGAGCTCTCCGGCTTCCAGTTTACCCAGGCCCGTCTGGCAGGCGCTCAAGGTCACCAGGTCCGCGTTCAATTCCAAACCGAAAATCTCCTTGACGGTCAGTCGGCGATTTTCGGGGTTTTCTGAAGCCAACCAGAGTGAGGACAACAGCGGATTGCCCTCATCAAATTCCCCATGAGCCGCTAAATGGATGATGCCATATCGGGAGACATTCTTCACCACCCATTCTTTCGTGGCCTTTGTTCCGGTCAGAATATCCATGTTGGGATAATTCCATTTGATGCTTTGGGCCTCTAATTCGGCCAGAGGAAGATCGTAATTGAAATTTCCCAAATCCGGATTCCCAATCGCGAGGACTTTGTTATTTTTGACGGCCTGACGTTTGGCAAAGGTGAATTGGAAGACGCTAGCCGAGGGTGCGTAAAAGAGCGGGATCTCATCCACTAGATAAACCGGTCCGTGTTTGAGGGCGGCAAAGGAGAGAAAATGTAAGGGCCCGTCGGGAATAATTCCCAAATACTCCAGGTTTTTGATGTCGGCTTCAACCGGTTGAATCAGGGAGACATACAGTTTCTGTAATTCATCATCAACCGGTTCCAGATGCTGAACGAGTTGCCGATAACGGGTCACCAAGCGGGTAAGGTCTTCCTCCTTCGCTGAAACCGTTTTAAAGAGAGTTCGCTCTTTGGTAATGAGCCACAGGTAGAGCTGGT
>DOFS01000574.1:2013-9642 GCA_003523945.1 Nitrospiraceae bacterium
GCCACAGGTAGAGCTGGTCTTTCGTCAAAAAGTAGGTGAGCAGTCCCACTCGAGGCGCCAGGAGCTGCTGGACCCCTTCCAGATTGAGCGGATCCACGGAAACAAAACTGCTGAGCGCTGGATTCTGCTGTTTGACCTCCAGGATGGCCTCTTCATACAGGGCCTTCGTGTTGCGATATCGTTCCTGAAGGTCGGCAGGGGGTTCCTCATACGTCCCCATTTCAGATTTAAGTGAATCCACTGTTGAAGCCAGCCTGTTGATTTTGGTCCAGGTTTCCTGGTCACCTTGGTTTTTGAACGAAAGCTTTTGGTTACCCAACAGGTCGATAAAACTTCTGGATCGTGAGCGTTCTAAAAAATTAAAGGCGTCATCAGTCCGGTTCATCGTGATGAGCAGGGTGATGATGTCCCGGTACAGATCCAGTTTGTTGGTCTGGAAACTATTGCGGAGTTCATCGATTTTCAGAGCGGCCCGCATGCCTTCCACCACCTCGACCCCTTTGGTAAACCAGGTCAGGGCGTCCGGGAGCTTTCCTTCCTCCCTTAACAGGGTGGCCTTGCCCGCTGCGGCCCGCCATTCTACTTCCTTGATGCCGTATCGCTGAGAGATCTCATGTGCCTGCTCGTAATAATCAAGGGCCTGTTCGGGTCGGAGGAGAGCCTTATTGACATTACCCAGTTCTAACAAGGCTTTGACCCAATTGATGACATTGTTGATCTCGGCGCTGATCTGCTCGGCTTTGATGAAATGCCCTTCAGCCTCTTCCAACTGGCCCATGGCCAGTAAGGAGATCCCGATATTCCGATGGTCGTAGCCTAAACCCCATTGGCTCTTAAGGGACTCGTCAAGCGTTTTCGCCTGTTGAAAATAGTCCAGCGCGGTGGCATGGGCCTCCCGTTGTCGATAGATCAACCCCAGATTGTTGAGCGAAGAGGCTAACTCGGTTTGAATATTGGAAGATTGGCTGAGCGTGACCGCGTCGTGTAAATGGACGAGTCCCTTGTCGGTGTCGTTGAGTGTCCAGTAAATCAACCCGCGGGTATTTTTCACCATGATCCGCAATTGCGGGTCATTGGCCTGTTCGGCTTTTTTGTCGGCCTGGGTTAAGAGCTGAAATGCCGTTTGATAGTTTCCCTGGAACCAGGCCACATTGGCGAGATAGAGATCGCCCGTCGCCAGTAGCATGGGATCATCTAATTCTTTGGCAATGGACAGGGCCTCGTGGTAGCGTTCGGCGGCCTGGTCGAATAGGCCCACTTTTTCATACGTCAATCCCACTTCATACAGCACTTCGGCTTCTCCCTGTGGATCGCCTTGCTCCTGGTAGAGTTTCAGGGCGGCCAGGAAGTTTTCCCTGGCTTTTTCATACCGTCCCAATCGAAGATAATAAATACGGCCGATCCGCCGGTATTGAAAGGCCGTGTGCCCCATTTCCCCGATTTCCTGGTACAGGGAAAACGACTGATTGAATTGTTCCAGGGCTTCCGTATAGGCCCCCATATTTTCACGGACAATTCCCAAGGTGGCCATGCCTTCCGCCAGGCGATCAAGCTCTTTACGTTGTTCCCAGATCTGGTTGGCCTGTTCGAGATGTTGCACGGCGATGTCAAAATGTTCAAGACGGGAATGCAGAATGCCCAATCGGTATTCCGCCTCGGCCCGCTCGTTAACCGGGGTCTCCGGTGTGAGCGCATCCAGGAGTTTCTGTTGAAAGAAGATGCCCTTTTCGTAATCGCTGACTTCAAAAGCAGTTTCAACCGCCAGGGTGGTGAGTTCCTTGAAGTCCTGCCGCCTTGAGGCATGTTCGATGAGGGCAAGCGCATGTTCGATGTGCCGTAAGGAGGCAGGAAAATCCTTGGTTTCAAATGCATGAATGGCCTCTGCCACTTCCTGGTCATAGATGGATGCGGCATATTCCTGTCGTTCGGCCGGACCCATGCCGGCAAATCCGTAGTGGCGGAAGGAATATTTTTCCGTATCTGATCCCCAGAGATCTTTCGATGCGGCCATCACCGCCTCGTCGGGAGGAAGTGTGTTGAGATGCGTCAGATATTGGTTCAGGAACCCGGTGGCCGTTTGGGTATCGAGCGGAATCCGGCTCACGATGACATGGGGAAAGCCGGCGCGCAGGAGAGCGGAAATCAGCACCGATGGAGAAGGCGACGAGGATGGACTGCCGCCGAACAACAGGATCGAATGATGTTGGCTGCCCGCAAAATCAAGCACGGAGACAAATTCTCGAACATCCTGGGCTTGCTGAACTTCAAAGGCGAACTCATCCGGGTTTTGTACAAACGCTGCAATGTTCGTGTGAGAGGCCAGGGGAAGGTCGTGAGCCTCAACTCCGCTAAATTGTTCGAGCACGAACGGGATTTCTCCCGCACTCGAGGGAGTAGAAGGGCGAAACGTGCTTGGGGTGGTGATGTGGGAGAAAAAGAGGCTGCGCTGATGATAGCCATTCAGGAACTCATAGAAGTTGCTGACCCACGTGAGGGGTTTCTGATCGAGCGCCAGCGAAGGGAGCGAAGATTCCAGTTCCTGTGGCATCGAGACATAGGCGGAGGCCGATTGTCCCAGCCGTCGGTGAAATTCTTCATCCCCGGTGACCTCTTTTCCCATGACTACCAGCGGGCTGTAATGGAGTGTGTCCCCGTTATGAATAAAGCCATGATAGCCGTTCATGCCTTGAAGGATTTTGAGATAAGGATGTTGCGCGTCAACGCTCAAAAATATCAGGTCCCTGGTCGGAGGATAGGCCCAGAAGGACGCGGTGGCCCAGGGATATTCTTCAAAAAGGCCATAGAGTGTGTCCTGGAGGGCTTGAGCCAGCTCCTCGATTGCCGCGACGTCCCCTTCATTTCTAGCTTGCCGGAGTTCCCCGAGTAAGGATTTCAATTCCGGTTCATAGTCTCCCAAGCCTTTCAGGAACACGGCTTCTCCCAGTGTTTCGTACACGGCGCTGGTCATTTGTCGAATGCTTAGTTGCTCCGCCACGGTGAAGGCCTCGTCGGGCTGTCCATCTTCGATCAATTGATCCACCGAGAGCCGGATCAGACGTTCGTATGCGGGCCAGGTATTGGCCGGACCGGTACGGGGGTCGGTTTGCGCCGGGAACCGGAGGACGGTCTCAATGGATTGGTTGAGAAAGCTTTTACGCGTGAGGGGATCAGCAGCCTCTTCGGCTTGAGACAGGTACCACAACCAGCTATTGGGCGATTGCCGGTCTTCGGCCAGTGTAAATAGGTCGGCCTGAATACGGCGATAGACCTGAGATTGATCCGCCGTGCGTGCTAATTCGGCCTGGTTCAACTTCACCAGAAATCGGGCGGAGAGACGTTGAGGCTCAGAAAATAAGGCCGGCTTCTGAAGAAGCGAGTCGGCTTTCTGATAATACGACCATGGAAGAGTCTTATAGGTGAACTGTTCATGCATCCGTTGGACGGCTTCCACAGGCTTGAGCTTCGGGTTCAGCGAGGGTTCAGGAAGAAGAGAAAGGAGCATGGCCGTGTTGGTGAGGGTAAAGAACAGATTGCGGTCTTCATAGCTCCGTTGCTGAAGATCCTGAATGCCCGAGGTGATTGCCTCCAGCAGGCTGTGGTCCGGGGTGTCGCCCTGTAAGAGGCTTTCGACGGCCAGCGTGGAAAGGTTGTAGATGTTGACGCTGGTCCCGAACGGGATATTCAACGTCCGGGTGTATTGTAGGGATTGTCGAAAGGCCTCCATGGCCTGCACAGGTTCATCTAATTGGTGAGAAAGCACTCCCAGCCGGTTCAGGACAATGGCTTTTTCTGTCAGGGTTGCCGCATCCTGGTTGTCTGGAGACATCTCTTTGAGCAGCGCGAGTTTTTTTCGATAATAATCTCGTGCGGGACCGGGTTCGTCCAATTGTTCATATGTGCTGGCGATATAGCTGAACATGAGCTTTTGTTCGCCCATCCGGTCGAATCCGCTGGCGGCTTGAGACCCGCCTTCATTGAGGGCCACATTGACATTAAACAGGCCTGGCCCTTTTGAGAGGGTTTTTCCGCCGCCCGCGGTGAGATGGTCCAGGCTGGTAAAGTAACTGTTCAATGCCTCTTTAAGTTCCTTGCGCCCACCGGTTTCGCTGGAGCGGCTCAGATTAAAGAGGTTTACTCCGATATTTCGCTGGAGCAGGGTGACGTTCTGTTCCTGCCCCAATTCACGGTTGATCGCCAAGGCCTGCGAAAAAGCCTCAATCGCTTTGGCATATTGTCCGGTGTCCTGATGGGACAGACCCATGCGTTCCAGGATTTCAGCTTGTAGACTTGTCTGATCGGGAGGCACGTTTCGTAAGGCCAACTGATATTGCACCAGGGATTCCTCGGTACGTCCGGATTTAAAACAGGCTTCTCCATAATTTTTACGATAGAGCAATTCGGTGATGGTCTCGCCGGACGGAGCAAATTGCTCCTCACGCTGCCGGTAATGTCGATAGGCTTCGCGGGCATTCGAGAGAGCCAGGTAGGTATTCCCCAAATTTAAGAGCAGTTGCGATTCCACGTCGGGAAAGCGACCGGCGTCATTGAGCTCCAGGGCGATGCGATACTCCTGTTCGGCTTTCTCAAGATAGCCCTGTTTGCCGGACGTCCGTTCGGTTTGTTCGTAGGCCCATCCCAGGGTTTGGTGGACATACCCCAGGGCGGGATCTTTTTTCATGGCCCTTTGAAGCAGTTTGATCACCAGCGGCAAGTCCGGCGGCTCGGTATAGGACAAGGCCAGGGCCTGGCCATATTGATAGACCGCGTGATCCGGGTGTGCCTTGACCAGGTCGGTATACCAGGTTTGGACTTCCGTGGTGTCCTTGAGCATGACTTTGGTTTCAATATAGGCCCGATGGGCTTCTACCGAATCGGGATATTGGTCGATCAGGTGTTTCAGCGATTTTGCGGCGATGCGAGTCTCCCCCACCTTCCGGTCCTTTAGCGCTTTTTTCACCAATTGCAAAATGAGTAGATTCCTGGTTCCTTCGAGTTCAGTCTGATTTTCTCCGGTGAACTGACTCAAGGCCGCATACGTATCCGCTGCTTCCTGGTACCGTTCCGATTTCGAAAGGATTGCGCCTTTTTTCCGGTAGGCCTGAATGACGAGTTCGTTGGGGAGGTCGGGAACCGGGATGACGAAATCCAGGGTTTCCAGGGCGGACAGTTGTTCTCCCTGTTCATGATAAAGATCGGCGATGGTGAGTCGAGTGGTGGCGATCAACACGGGAAGGTCAGGATGCAGGGTGATGATATTGTTGAGCGCAGTAATACGCTCACGATTCGTTTCACCCTGTTGGGAGAGCGCCACGACCTGTTGGATGGCTCGTTTGCCCCAGGAAGAACGTTCGCCGAATAATTGAATGACATCCACGAACACGCGGATTACATTGGGGGCGTCTCCCAGAATTCGATAGGCTTCCCCTCTGGTGAAGAGGCCCTTGGCTCGAATCTCTTTGTCTTGCAGGTCTTCGACTTTGACAAGGTATTCCAAGGCCGTGAGGGGATCATCCGCGAAAAGATAGAGCCGGCCAGCCTCAATCAGAGCTTGACCGTACACCTCATCCATGTCCCGGTGCTCCTGCCCGGTCGTGAGTATTTCAGACGCGCCACTGGTGACTAGCCGCCGCCTTGCCGCGGAACTGATCCCTCGGGCCTGCTCCTGGACACCCAAGCTGATGGTTTGTATCCGGGCCAACGCGCCGATTCGGCCCGATTGGTGGGTGTAGGGCTCCAGGGATTGGCGGGCTGCCAGAAAATTTCCCTCCTGTGTCTGTGTCTCCGAGAGAGAGAAATCAAATTCCGCTCGTGCATTAGGAGGCTGTTGTGCCATCAAATTGTGAGAAATATTTCCGAGCACCAGGAGCGCTTGATCCAGCTGCCCATGATCCCGATAAGAGGCGGCCAGCGTCTTGGCGTGGTCGAGGCTGACATAGTCATTGAGAAATGCGGGAATGTCGATCCGGAAAATATCCCCGGCTTTCAGATCGGAGTAATAGAGGAAATCCCCTGACACAGCAGGATAGATATGAAATTGGTTTCCCGGGGTCATCCGATAGAGTTTTTGAGGTTCAGGCTGCTGCGGGTCCCATTGTCTCATCCAAATGGATGATTCATCATCCGTATCGACCAGCCCGTCACCGTTGGTATCCTGTTCATATCGGGAAAACACCAGGGGACGATTCGTGGAAAGTTCAGCGGGATTGTGATCCAGGGCGGGCCAGAGATCCATGATATTTCCGTCCTGGTCAAATGCGGTGGAACTCTTGTCCTGAAGATTCAGCAGGGTCAGATTAGTGCCATCGGAATACAGGAGCTGTCCCTGACCATTCACGGAAAAGCTGATGGCCTGGGGAACGACCAATTCTTCCGATTGGTTCGCGAAGGATTTCCGGTAGATGGCTGAGGTGTTTTGAAGCGGATCGCTTTTGAGATACAAAAATCCTTGTTCATCCTGATCCCACTGAGGCGCCGCATCGGCGCTGGTTAAATCCGTCAATCGTTGCTCTTCACGAGTAATGAGGTCCAGGAGGTAGACATCCCCGCGGGGATCGGATTTATGCGACACATACAAGAGTCGGGTGCCATCACGGTTCAGGGCTGGTTCCTGGTCACTGGCAGGGTGAGTGGTCATTTGGCGTGGAAGCGTAAGGGCGGAACTCCTAAGAGTTTGGACCCAGATATCCAGACTGCCGGAACGAGTCGAGACAAAGGCGAGCGTTTGTCCATCGATGGAGACAGACGGTTGATAATCCAGTGCGGGATGAGTGGTCAAACGTTCAGGTGTCCCAGCGAGAGCGGGTAGGGAGGAATAGAAGACTCCAGCCAGGCCCGTCAGGGCTATGAAACCCCACACGGCTCCGTGAATCTTCAACGACCTTCTGTCTGTTATTCCTGATGCTCCCTCGGGAGCATCTTGGCAACAGTGAGAAGGACGATTCCCCGGCAGTGTGGAATCTTGAGCTAGGGTTTGGCGTCTTTTTGAGTCCATGTTCCATTGTCCAATTGGATTCGTTCTCCCTTGAGCGCTTTATCCCGATTGAGTGCGGCAAACATTTTGTGAACCCGTGGTAATTCTGAGGGTGTCAGAGTCTCGTTGGTTTCAACAATCCGGCTCATGATCGCGAGACGATCCTCATTCTCCTCCTTAATCAAATTTTCAACAAACGCTCGATCGTCCGGTTGGACTTTTTCCGGCTCCAGGAGGGTGATGCCACCTTCATTGTTTTCTCCGATGATTCCCAATGATTTATAGCGATTGAGATCATCTTTGTTGAAAGACACTCGTTGGAGGGCACGCACCACGTCCTTTTTCCCCGGCGGGAGTTCCTGGGTTTGTTTCAATTTCCCTTTTGGGTCGATATAGCGAACGGACGCGACCAGCATGACCTGCTGATTGAGTTCTTGATAGGTACCAAGTACCTGATTTTCCAGGGCCGTGCGTTCATCAACGACTGTGACACCCACCAGCGGACCTCCACACGCGGTGAGGAATGCAACTGGGAGGGTCATCAAGATCCAGAGGATTGGACGAAAAAAGAGGGTGTGCACAGTGCGGTGAGGGGATAATCGGGGATAGGACATAACTAATTGGCTCCTAAAAAGGGTAGGGTCTCTTTATCTTATCAA
>DOFS01000638.1:0-1280 GCA_003523945.1 Nitrospiraceae bacterium
GATTCCAAAGAACACTCCACCCGCCACGTCCTGCCATTGGTCCGTATCACAATCGCGCCATTTTCTTTGGTCACGTACAGGGGTTTCTGAGTGGTGAGGCCCTCTTCATACTCGGTACTACTCAGACCCCAGCGTAATCGATGGGCGGGAACCGTGACATCCTGAACCGCCTGATAGCGCTCAACAACTTCCCGCCTCGGATGGCCATAACGCATTCCGGCACTAAACACCACGATGTGGGGATTCGTCGCGGTTATCCAGGCTTCATGGTTACTCCCATGTGTATGCGCCCCATGATGAGACGCTAACAGGACGGTCGTATCCTCCATCAAAGCCCCATAGGCCTGATAGGCGGCTTCCTCCGTATCTTGCTCGGCATCCCCTGCAAATATTCCACGGTAATTCCCATAGTCCAGGAGTAAGACCATACTCTGAGCATTTCGAGAACCGTCAGTATTCACCGTCAGAATATAGGTATTCGCGGAACCACATTGAAGACCTTCAATGGGATGTCCACGATTATGAAAATTAGAAGGCCAGCCATGATATATGGGCACTCCAGCCTCGTCCGCCTGATCTAAAAACCCGCCGATGGGGCCGGTGTATTCATCAAAGGCCCCACCCAGCCAAATTGACTGCGGAGAATGGCCTTCGAGGAGGAGCGGAATTTTATTAGTATGGTCCTGATCAGGATGACTAATGACAACCAGAATCTCCGTCTCGGGGTGACCAAACAGGTCACTCGCCTGAGCATAGTTGACGATTTGTTCTCCAGCTAAATCATCACCCGATGTACCACTTGACCCACAATCCATCACAATCACGCGGTGAGAGTGAGGGCATTGGACTATTTGGCAACTTCCAGCACCAATATTAAGCACATGAATAACCAGTTCGTCGGCGAGGGAAGTCTCGACGTACTCGGGCCTTGCACCCTTGAGGACGGGCTCCAACCGTAACCCTCCCCTGGGGAACCGTGTATCGAGAAGTCCACGTTCTCGAACGGTTGGAACTATGCGGGTCGGACCGCCTTCCGGGCTCCACTGCTCTGGGTTGGGATACCCTTGGAGCGCATCTCGCCAATCCGCACACCCTCCAAGGGCAACCGTGAAACAAAGGAGAAATACTCCCTGAAGTAAGACCAAAGGCATTCAGCTATCTGATTTCAAAGGAGAAAATTGGAACCCTGCACTTAACTGTGCCAAAATTTATGAATAATAGCTAGAAATGATTCGGATAGGATTTTGGAGAAAGGGCAACCGATCACTCGGAAAAAACCT
>DOFS01000638.1:1473-4200 GCA_003523945.1 Nitrospiraceae bacterium
CCCGATTGTAAGAACGCCGACAAAAAGAGAATTGAGACATATCGCTCTGATCATTCAATCATGTTTCATTACGGTTTAAAGAGGCACCAAGTCGGCTTTCTTCATCCCCTCGGTTCCTTCACGGAATAAACTGAATCCTGATATACGACCCTCCGCGCCAAGGGCAAATCGAACATGCCAGTGGCTGAAATTTGGTCCCCTTCACTGTTCTCCGTGACAAATTGAAAGGTCCCTGAGATATTACCAGCCCGTGAATCAGCCTGTTCAGGAGCGAAATCTTCCAAGGTAATTGTTCCCTCGGTGTTGATTTGATATGACATGGACTTTCCGTTTTCTACCATTTCAACCTGCACATCAAAGTTTTCACCTACCTTCAGAGGATCGGGTGTCACCAGATCATAGTTGCCAGGCATGGCCTTATCGGGGACCCGAAAGATTATGAGGAATTCTCTTTCTTCCTTGCTATCTGAATTAAGATTCGCGACCAGAAAATAACCGGGACGAACCCCGGTCACTGGATCCCCTTCTTTCGGGGGCAGGTATGTCACGATACCTGACCCCGATACTTCACCATGAACGGAGCCGGATACGCTTGCGGTGAATCCCGCAGTATCGAGCTTAGGCCCTTCGATAGCAGGATCAGTTGATGAATCAGAACATCCACCGATAACAATCAATATCATTATTATCACTGCTCTTATAAACGTCAGATATACTGCTGCCATCTCTTCCCTCCCATCTGAGTGCTCTCCCCTTCTCATCCATAATGTATCCACGAAAAAAACAAGTCTGTTTCTTGAAGGCGAATTTTTTCCCAAATGGCATGAGGGCGGGAATGGTTAATCCTTTTACTGAGTCCGATTCAGTACCGTCATGAATTCTTCCTTGAGGGCCGGGTCATTTTGAATTGATTGAAAAATAGTATTGTAGTCCGTAATGGTCAGTCCGTGATCCGCAACGGCCTGGGTCATCTTCTGGTTAGCTTCTTCTTGGAGAGCTTCGCTTTTCGTTGGATCCTCTGCCTGAATGATTCGCTCTTGGTATGTCGAATGGATCTGAGAGATTTCCTTGTAAGCCCCGACAAAGGGTTCAAGATTAGGAGCAATGAGTTCCTTTTGCGGGGGGTTGGATTCAAGGTTTTGCGCGTTGAGTGCAGCCATAGGTGTCAAACCAAATACACTGAGGATCAGCACCACCCTCAATGACAGCAGACTGATTGAAATGAAATTCATACCATCTCCTCCTTTTTTTGAGGTCGAGTGAATATTTTCCGGCATGCTGAGATCACATGCCGAATCACGTTTTTTACCTTTTGCCAATTTAACGATGCTATTAAATGCACGAATCTCGTCAAACGCTTCGCAAAGAGCATAAACCACGCAAAACCTGGGCCAAAAATTCGGGATGAGATCGTAAGGCACTTCTAGGAAGGCATAACTTGAGGTATAGTCGCAAAATCCTGACCGAGGGGTCCTTCTCTGCTGATCTTGCTCTTGGCATGAATGGCGTAGGGAAGACCCTACGAATACCCGTGAAATTCCTACAGGTAAAACGAAGGAGAATACGGAACAACTCGAATGCTAATTGAAAACGTTCATCTTTAGAATCAATATGTTATTCATTGACTTGGTGTTTTGATCGTGCACAGGCATTCAGCATGCTCGAAGTCCTAGGTTGAAAAAGGTATTGACGCAAGATTCACAATTATGAAATCCATAAACATGTTGTTGGCTGAGATGAATTCCTGAGCTGTCTTTGTCATATATCCTCCTTTTCCAACCTGCAAGCTTGTACACGGGGTTTCAGCACCATCGACCTTCGACCAATCAAATGGAAGCCCAGGATAAATTCATGTCATAGGTCAGGCCCCTTATCTGGTGAGTGGTTGCAGAGAATCTCATACTCCCAAAAAACTCCACAGAGACATCCTTCCCCGCATGGTATTGATTGAGGAGGATCCTTCACCATGAAACATGGCTAGGCTGACGTCAACACATATTGGGCTAAGGGTTGAGAATAAATAGCAACGGCGGGCAGGAAGTCTTAATTGTTCTTGCGATTCAATCGGTGGATGGCATTGTCTTGAATAGGCATAGCCCTACCATAGGTGGACCACCCTCGATAAAGTACGCTGGGCAGAGGATCAATTGTCAGTGTGGGTATGTCAGGTCGGCTGGACGCACAAAGGCTGCACCAATTTCTTGATGAAGAGACTCAAGGATTATGTATAAATCCGTGCGCCTCCAATCTCCCCAACAGCCACCTCTTTGCCCAGTTTCATTGATTGATCGAGCCATGAGCAGCAAGCCTGAAAGACCTTTTGTCGAATTTTGGGAGAGTCTACTCTCGAACAACGACCGTGATACTCAGGGACTACGCGACGATTTCATAACAAGGCTTAAAGTTCTGTTGATCAATTTTCATGCGGTGTTGGTTGATGAAGGATTGAAGGAGTTCGTCCATTATTTTCATAATCATTGAATCCCCGTGAATTTTAAATGGCCCATTTTCTTCAATGGCGTTGAGCGCTTGGGGTTTCACATGTCCCGCGACGATTCCTGAAAAGGCTCGACGCAAATTGGCGGCCAACATATGAATGGGTTGGTCGGCATGAAGATCCAATTGCGCCATTGACTCATGCGTGGGCTCAAATGGTTTTTGAAATTCATGGTCTATAGTCAGATGCCAGTTAAAGTAATAGGCGTCACGGGTGTGCTTTCGGAACTC
>DOFS01000638.1:4380-4846 GCA_003523945.1 Nitrospiraceae bacterium
GTTGCGCGGCTTGAGGGCCGAGGGTTTGCTTGATAAAAGCATCAATTGTTTCAAAATAGCTGGCACTCCCTTTGGGACCCGTAAAAATAAGGGGAAAGGGCACTTCTCTATTGTTAGGATGAAGCAGAACGCCGAGTAGGTAGAGAATTTCTTCCAATGTCCCTGCTCCGCCTGGAAATACGATAAAGCCATGTCCGACACGCACGAATGCTTCAAGACGTTTTTCAATGTCCGGCATAATCACCAGTTCATTCACAATAGGATTCGGGGCTTCAGCAGTAATGATGCCCGGTTCCGTCACACCCAAATACCGGCCATTCTTAATGCGTTGTTTGGCGTGAGCAATGGTTGCCCCTTTCATCGGCCCTTTCATGGCCCCTGGCCCACAGCCTGTACAAATATCCATGGAGCGCAACCCCAGTTCATGTCCTACTTCCTTCGTGTAGCGATATTCGACCTCGCTGAT
>DOFS01000637.1:0-1247 GCA_003523945.1 Nitrospiraceae bacterium
GGTGGCCTGAGTTTGCTCGGTATGGTTTTTTCAGAGACCATTGGAATTGTATTTCCTGCCACGGCCTTTTTGTTGTTTGCACTGACGGGTCATTTGCTGACGATGGGGGTTCTCGGCGAAATGATTCTCAATTCAGGGGATTATCGTCCCGACCAAATGATATGGAAACCTCACGTTAAAGATTTCTCTCATGTGACCTCAATGGGTCCAAGTGGATGACCTCATTTGGTTCGGTCGAAAGTATCGGTCACTTGTCGGACATGGAATGTTAGTTGTAAAGCTTCAAAAAGTTGCTAAATATTCTTTGGGTGGGAAACTTTTAATATCTTAGGTTACTAGCCAGGGTTCGCTTTCCATTTTCTCTGTCATGCATGTACTACTTAAAAAAGGCTTTAAATCATGAATGTTCATGACCCAGAGCCAGATTCCGGTTTGTGGAAATCAATGCCGATTGCGGTTTCCGTTGTTGTGCCGGTAACAGAACGATGTGATGCCCTTGATGAAATTTATTGTGTGCATGCCGACATCTTACGCAGCTTGGTGCCTTCATTCGAATTTATCTTTGTCTTAGACGAAGGGTTTGAAAAAGCTGCCCAACCACTTAAAGATTTGATCGGCAAGGGAGAGCCCATTCGAATTGTTCCGCTCCAGCGACATTTTGGAGAAGCTACTGTCCTTATGGTTGGATTCCAGGAGGCCCGGGCTGACGTTATTATTACTCTGGCGGCCTACTTCCAAACCCTTCCTCAAGGGCTGCAGACCGTGATGAGTTCCCTTAATGAGGGATATGATCTGGTCGTCACCCGCCGTTATCCGCGGCAAGATCCCTGGATTAATCGTTTTCAAAATCGGGCCTTTCATTTTGCCATGCGATTGCTTACTGGCGTGCAGTTTCATGATATGAGTTGTAGTCTTCGTGGCATTCGAAGGCATGTGGTTCGGGAAGTGAATCTCTATGGAGATTTGCATCGGTTCCTTCCCTTGCTTGCCTATCAACGGGGATTTCGGGTGGTGGAGCGAGATGTTGCCCAACATCCAGGTGATTGTCATTCCCGAATGCTCCGACCCGGAGTGTATCTTCGCCGTTTTCTCGATATCATTACCGTCGCCTTTTTGTTCAAATTCACCAAAAAACCCTTGCGATTTTTTGGTTTGGTCGGGGCCGGACTGTTTTCCGGCGGTTTATGTATTTCTCTGATTTTAGCTATACAAAAAATTTTTGGTCTCACAGGACTCACCGATCGGCC
>DOFS01000637.1:1427-4859 GCA_003523945.1 Nitrospiraceae bacterium
GAGATGATTGTCTTTACCCATGCCAGAAAGATGAAAGATTATGCCATTGAAAAATTTTTAAAGTAATCAGGAATTGCCTGTTTTCTTGTTGACGTATATCCAATGGAGTAAGGAGGTTCCCGGCTGGCAAACCCTCAATGATTGATTGAGTTTCTTAGATCAATAAGGAAAAAAAAACATATCGGTGTAACCCTAAAGGATCTTCTGGTCCACTAAACATTATCCCGAGCCTTTACTCCTAATCCTTGATATTTCATGGCCCTGGATAAACCACTGTTTCTTGCGTATGGGTTTGATGGCCCAATTCATTGAGCGATCATAGAATTATCTCTGTTTTCATTCAAAACCACATTTTGATATTTGAGATAAGAAGGATTGACAAAAAAATTGACTCGCAAATTTATTCTGATAGTTGCTCCTCTCACAATATTGATTGCAGGGGGAATTCTCCTGTTTTTCCAGGATGTGGGAATATGGTCCTTTTTCGCGAAATTAATAATTTTTCTAACGGTCGTGAGTGTTGGTGCTATTTGGGGTCTTGAAAAAAAATATGGGGTGAGAAAAGCAAAAATGATTCTGGCCACTACGGCCGTACTTGGAGTCTTTTCTGTAGGCACCCTTATTATTGGGGAAATGCTTGTTCGATATTCGTATGGTGATGTCACCACAACCGGAGATAATAGCAGTTATTTTGCCCAACGCTGGCGACAAACGACTCCCCCTATCAGCAATCCCTGGGGATTTCGGGAACGAAATGTGTCTATCCCGAAACCAGAAGGGATCTATCGTATCGCTGTAGTAGGCGATTCGTTTACGTATGGGCAGGGTATTATTGAAAATGCACGATTTACCAATCTCATTGAAGATCGTCTCAATCAAAATGGAGGTCAATATGAGGTTCTGAATTTTGGGCGTCCTGGCGCCGAAACCATTGATCATTTGAACATTGTTGATAACTTCGTTACACGTATCTCACCTGATTATGTTCTACTCCAGTGGTTCATTAATGATGTTGAAGGGCACGATAAAACAGGACGTCCTAGCCCTTACCGATTATTGCCATCCGATTTTTTGATAGAGTTTTTACATAAACGTTCCGCGCTTTATTATCTTATTAATAATCAGTGGGGAGCAATTCAAGTTTTTCTAGGGTTAACTGATAGTTATAACGACTACATGGTGGAGCGCTTTAGTGATCCGTTAGGTCAGGACGCCCGTGCAGCCAAGGATTCGCTAAAAGAATTATTTCAACACTTACGATTGCAGAATATTCCGTTTGGTGTGGTTATTTTCCCTTCCATGAATTTCGTTGAGGGTTTGGGTGAGAATCAACCCCTCAGCTTCCTCATTGAACGCGTTCTCGATTCATGTCGTCAAGAAAGTGTCCCCTGCCTTGATTTACGGTCCGTTTTTGCTCATGTGGCTCCGGCTTCGAAGTTATGGGCGAATAGGCTTGATAGTCATCCGGGCCCACTGGCTAATCAATTGGCCGCTGAAGCGATTCTGGAAAAGTTCGGAAACAAATGGAAATTTGAAAGAAGGTAACGTTTGTTTTTCAATGTAGGATTTCGTGCGAAGAGTTCGTTCAGGGAGAGGGGAAAAGTCAGAAGATTATGGCGATGTTGAGCGAAAAGAGCTTTAAAAAAAATCAACAAACTTCAAAAAAATATTGCCAATTGTCCTTCAATGAAAAATGAGCCACACAGTTTTTCAAAGCAATCCTTTATGAGGGTGCTCTCAACCTGATTGAACAAAGAGAGACGTTTTACAAAAACCCAGCTTCAAATTTATCACCCCGTTTTGAAGAAATATGAACAATTCTATGATTTTCTCCAGGAATGTGGGAATTTCAAAAGAAGAATTTGGAGTTGCCCTTCTCTGTATTGCTGCCATATTCATGGGGGTATTTGCCAGGTTTAATGAATTGGGTGCCTGGTGCCTGGCTGTCGATGAATTTTATATCGCCAAATCCGTTGATCTGATTCAGCAAAGGGGTATCCCATTATATCCCGATGGTGGCATGTATTGGCGCGGTCTGTTTTTTCAGTACATCGCAGCCGCCAGTGCAGGGTTATTCGGTCTGAATGAATTTGCGCTTCGACTACCAGCGGTCCTGTTCAATCTGTTATCGATTCCTCCTCTCTATTGGATGGGAAAAAAAAGAATTGGAAATGCTGGAGCGCTTTTCCTCATTGCTTTTTTTTGTGTGTCAACGTGGGAAGTGGAATTTGCCAGATTCGGACGAATGTATTCTATGTTCCAATGTACGTTTCTATGGTTTCTTTATTTCTTCCATGAAGGATTCTTTCTCGGACGACAAAGGGCCATCCTATGGTCATATTCAATTGCCTTTCTCAGTATCTTCGTTTATGAAGGAGCGATTTTTTTGGCTTGCCTATTGTTCTTGCCTCTCCTTTTTCGAGGGGTCAGCATTCCGTATCAGTTACGGTATGGAATTTGGGCTAGTGTCATTCTTTTAATGAATGTGGTTACTCCGAGAGTGTTGGGGTGGTTTTTCCCCGGAGATCCTGGAAACGATTATCCAAAGGGATTTGTTCTCCAGCAGGAGGGTGGAGGGGTCCTTCTTTTTCCGGATTTCTCCTTGTGGGAGGCGGTCGTTCTGCGAGGAGATCTTTGGGGTATGGGATATGTCCTGCTAGGTCTTATTGGAATAGTTCTCGCCTATATGCAGATGCAATCCTCTTTATGGGATTGGCGCCAAAAAATTATCGGCTTGACTCTACTTGTGTGTGCCTTGTTTCAGCTGTTTGGGTTGGTTTTGGGGCTTCTGGTTATCTTATATCTCACTCACAATTTTGAGCCAAAGATGGTGTTACGACAAACAATTGAAAGGAATATGGCCATTTTTCTTTTTGTATGCCTTGGTTTCTGGCTTACATTCGGGGTTCTTGCCGCAAGTGGGCACATTTTGACACCAGGAGCCGAAAGCCTAACTCTGCACCAAATTCTGGCTGTTTTGTTTCATTATCCAAGAGTGCTGGAAGAATTTGTCTTTCTATGGGGCGATGTTATGCCTTACTTAATGGGGGTGTCATGTCTTTTTGGAGTTGTCGTTTTGTGGGGTTCGAGAAATTCCAAGCATTTTCTGAAAGAACATTTTCTTCTTCTGGTGTTAGCCAGTTGCCTCCTCATTTTGGGGGTGATCAATACGTTATATAACTCCACAAGATATTCCTTTTTCCTTTATCCCTTGGTTCTTCTTCTTTGGTTTGAAGGTTCACTGACGTTCAAGTCTTGGTTTGCTTCTATGTCGTTCGAAAAGGGCCGAACGGGAAAAGTCACAAAAGTTGCCGCAATATTTGTACCCTTTGGGCTGTTACTCTTGTCGGAAGATTTTTCCTTCGCCCATCTCATCAATATCGGTAAAGCGGAGGTGAACTTTCGAATGAATGTTTCCGAAAAACTGGCGAT
>DOFS01000076.1 GCA_003523945.1 Nitrospiraceae bacterium
ATATTTCTCTTTCCAACGGCATAAAAAGGACCTATGACTGGTATTTGCGACACGATACGCCTGGGCAATTCATGGAGGCTCATTCTTGAATACTATCGGAATGCTCCCCTCCACCAGTCCCTCTGAATTATCTGATTCCACGAAAGGGATGGCCAGGCAACATTCTCCTTGTCCGCCAAAATTTAATCTATTCGGTATCGGAGTCAGTCGGACTGATTATCAGGAAGCCACCATTCTCCTGATTCAGGCAGCTCAAGAACGCCGCTCTCTGATCGTGGATCATATGCCTGTGCATGGCCTCATCGAGGCCTGTTCAGATTCTTCCTTGAAGGACAAAATCAACCAATTCGATATTGTCGCGCCGGATGGGCAGCCGGTTCGGTGGGCATTGAATCGATTTCATCAAGCCAATCTTTCTGACCGTGTATATGGTCCCGAGTTAATGCTGCGGTTATGTCATCAAGCAGAGCAAAAAGGAGTTGGTGTCTATCTCTATGGAAGCCAGCCGGAAGTCTTGGGGGGATTGAAACGAAATCTTCTTCACCGGTTTCCTTCGCTACGAATCGTGGGCGCCGAAGCTCCTCCCTTTCGACCGCTCACCCAGGATGAGGATCAGGCGGCTGTGGCTCGAATCAATGCGAGTGGCGCCGGGCTTATTTTTTTGGGTCTGGGATGTCCGAAACAGGAGCATTTTGCTTTTGATCATCGTGAAAAAATCCACGGTGTGCAATTGTGCGTCGGTGCGGCCTTTGATTTTCATGCCGGCACGAAGGAAATAGCACCGCCTTGGATGCAACGAAACAGCTTAGAGTGGGTATTTCGTTTGTGGTGCGAGCCCAAGAGATTATGGAAGCGGTATTTTGTCACGAATTCCATCTTTTTATGGAAAATACTAAGGCATGAATTCGGTATTTTGAAATAATCAATCTGAAAATGGTTTCTTCCGTATTCTTTGCCTCAAGGCTGGTTTCTTATTCTAACCGGTTCAATCGATATGCATAAATTTTAATTGCTAAAATTAACACTTACGGCGCTATCTACCATATATTCCTAACATACATATCTATATTATATTCCTAACATACACAATATTATCGTGAGGTAAACTGTGAAAATACTTTGCCTTGGCGGAGCCGGATTTATTGGATCCCATCTAACAGCTCGACTCCTTAAAGAAAGACATACTGTCACTGTGGTCGATCAAGCCCACGACAAGATTCAAGAGTGGGTCGGTTTTGATAATCTGAGAATCGTCAAAGAAGATATTCGAAGGCCAGATTGGGGGTTGAGGGAACTGGTTCAAGACGCGGATGTGGTCATAGATTTGATTGCCTATGCGAATCCCGGGCTTTACGTAAAAATGCCATTAGAGGTTTTTCGGTTAAATTTCACCGAAAATTTGAAAATTGCCGAAACCTGCGTAGCATTGGATAAACGATTAATTCAGTTTTCGACGTGCGAGGTATATGGCAAAACCCCTGCTAGCTTCCTGAACGGTCATTTGCTGAATTCTGACGATCCCCGACATGCCACTTTCTCGGAAGATAGCACAAACCTCATCATGGGGCCGGTGAATAAGCACCGTTGGATTTATGCATCAGCTAAGCAATTGTTGGAGCGAGTGCTTCACGCCTATGGTCTAGAACTGGGTTTTAACTACACGATTATACGTCCATTTAATTTTATTGGCCCCAAGATTGATTTTCTCCTAAGTGAAGGGGAGGGGATACCGCGAGTCTTTTCTTTTTTTATGGATGCGCTTCTCACTGGAACCAATATGAAGCTCGTGAATGGGGGACATAATCGGCGTTGTTATACCTATATAGATGATGCGGTTGACGCGATTTACCGTATTATCATGGATGTAAATGGTGTCTGTAATAGGGAAATATTTAATATTGGAACACCTTCTAATGAGATTTCCATCAGGGAACTCGCAATCAAAATGCAAGATATTTTTGTTCGAAGATACCCGAGGAATGACCTTCCTCTTCCGCAGATTGTCGATGTTTCCGGTGAAGAATTCTATGGTAAAGGCTATGAGGATTCAGATAGGCGAATCCCTGACATTTCAAAGGCAGAAGCATTAATTGGGTGGAAACCTCAATGGGGATTAAACGAATTGTTAGAGAATACGATGGATTACTACGTGAATCACGTGAACACGACACAGGCAAAGATAGCACCGGCACTGAAGGAAACACATATTTAGTATATGAATGAACAATGGAATGCCCTTCTCTCACTTTCTTTACCCAGGATTAATCCCAAAATTAGTTCTTCCTATCTGCCATGACCTACGACCTCAGGGCTGATGAGCGGCCTTTTAGTTTGTAGGCCTTTCCTGTCGACGTGAAAATACTTCATATATTTCATGATTTACTTGAAACCGGAGGGACTCCCTTTCAAGTAAGAAGCTTGGTCCAGGCTCAGGCTGATCTTGGTAACGATGTTCTTGCTGTCTCGTATAAGGGTGACTCTGAAAGAATTTCCTCAAATGTTCAGTCCGTTCAATTGGGAAAAGGTTTACGCAGTGTGTTGCAATTTCGGA
>DOFS01000024.1 GCA_003523945.1 Nitrospiraceae bacterium
GCCGGAACAGCTTGTAGGTCCCCTACTTCCATCTGATTGTAGTGAAAAGCATAGATATGGGCGGCAAAGTGCTCGAAGGGTAATGACGATTCTCCTGGAATTTCCCAGTGACCGACCACAGACGGTTCAACTCCTCTCCCCCAATTTTGACGCCCCTCGTTGTTCGGATTGAAAAAGTAGACGCGAACTTTCCCTTCTTCATCCTCAGCGACACGCTGGATGGAGACCGCGTGATATCCTAAAAATACCCCGTGGACGTTGGTAATAAGGAGTCCGACCGGATTGGGGTACACCAAATCATGACCCCCGTCATATAAGGGGTGATGGGTGGCATAAAATAAGCGTAAAAAATCCTCGTACCCGGAGACGGTCTGGTTCACGAGATTAATTGAAGTCAGACTGTTCGGGACCCATCGACCGTATAAAGCCGGGTTCACCCATTTGTGTGGGTCTTCGCCCCGTAAGGCCGCACGCTTCATCTTTTCATCATAAATCCGGTCGAGATGGGGCACCAGAATGCGTGAGACGGGGTCGAGCTTCAAATCAAATTTTCCTTCCGCGACCCCTCCCCCGATATCTTTGGAAAAAATCGGCGACCCCTCAAACAGAAACTCAACAGTGTCGTCCCGAGCCGCGCTGGTCAGCAATTGGAGCAAGTATCCCGGATCATGGAGACTCCAGAGACTCAGCGCGCGAGCACCCTGGCAGGTCGGGTTGTTCCCCTGCCCCACACCCAACGGCTGCCCTAAGATGGCGATGGCCCCACCCACAATCGCCGCGTTGGCGCTGATGCCGGACCCTCGAGGCAGATGTTTCTTGGTCACTTGTTGGGCAGAGGTACACAAGTCAAGGTTGATCAATTTGGTCAGACCATCTGCGACCTCCGGCCGTGCCAAAAGCATCCGCTCCAACATCTGTTGGAATCCATAGATAATCCAACTCGTGGCCGGATGGATCGTCAGGCGCATCAAATCCAAAACCTGTTCCCGATACTGTTCCATATGGGCTTGCCCTGCCTCGGTCAAATCCAAGGCAATCGCCAGGGTTCCGGTGTCATCATTCTTGAGGACATGCTGGAGAAAGACAACATGGTAATCACTGGACAAACCGGTCAGCGTCAACAATTTCCCAACCACCTTCGCCTCATTTTCAATCTCATGTGTGGTGGCATCGGCCAGGAGAGTGCGATAGTTCGTGGGAGAGCCCGCTTTCTTGGCCATTGGGGTGGGAGGACCCGTAGCCTTAATGTACCGGTCGAGTCTGGCAGCCAGCTTGGGATCAGGATCCCCCTTGATACTTTTGGCTTGCTCAATCATTTTTAAGGTGAGGCTGACATCAATAGGACGCTGGGCCACTCGCGCATCGATATCATCAAGAACCTGTTCCAGCAACCCTTCCGACGAAACCTCTTGCTCAATCATGGCTAATAATCTGCGCGCTCGCGCATACACCTTCGGGCGCAGCCGTGACTCCTCGGTCTCACCCCCATATAACAATTCGAGATTGAGCCCCATGACTGTCCGTAAAAACGAGAGGGCCTTTTCCGCAGAAAATTTCGGGTGCTGCGATTCACCCGCGGCAATCGACAAAACCCGGAGCTCGCTCAGCATTTCTAATGACGGATACTGCCCTTCGGCCCGAAGTCCCCCCCCCACCAACTCAGGAAGGAGCCGGTCAGGATGCTCCCAGGGCCCGGCATGAAAGACCCCTGCGGAATCAAAGCGATGGGCCTGTCCTCTCACGAATTGCAGTCCTTCGTCGGTTTCAAACAAGTCCGTGGCACGACGGATAACCTCGGGCTGGTATTTAGCTTTGACAAAGGGCGTCGCCTGTTCCAATTCCTCCAAGGCCTTAAGTAAGGCTTGTTCCTGCCGGCCAATGGCGACCGGCGATTCAGGCTTGGACGTGCCCGTGGGGGAATCACTCATAGAAATCATACTCCTCATAACGCAGTACGAGCTGGCGTAGAGTTTCCGGATCTTCTCCCGCCAGAAAGACCGTACCATAATGATTACCGAATCCCACGCGCTCTGCTACTTTGGCCGTGACGGGTTCAAACATGGTATGCCGGTCCATATACGGATGGGCTTCCAATTCCTTCGGAAACTGCAGTTGATGGACGCTGGCTTTTCGAGGATACACCATTAAATTGGCCGCAAAAATTTTATGGTCTTTTTCGTTTGGGAAAAAGCGGTCTAACGCGGCTTTCGGGGTATTAGGGTCGGAGCATAACAACAGGGCCGCATACGGATTGAAGCCATGGGCGCGCTGAATAAGTTCAAAGATATGGCCGCCTGGCACACGGGCCGCGACTTCCCCGAAGTGTAATTCCCCCTCTTGATCCAGAAAATATTCCGGATGAATCATACCATTAACAATCCCAAATGCCTTCATGAGTTTTTGAATGGCCTTCCGAATCTTTGTCCGGTGCTTACTCAGCCTCGGCGTTTCCGGCACGATCTGAGAATACCCCAGATGCACGTACTCGGTGATATTCATAAATTCAATTTTTCCCTTATGAATAAAGGCTTCAACCGAAAATTCCTGACCGGCCAAATGGCTCTCGGCCAGACACGGAAAGGCATCGTCGGGAAGGGAATTGATATCTTGTCGGCTTCGAACAAAGACATGGCCCACACTGCCCGCCGCCGACAGGGGTTTCAAATGCACCGGTTCGGGCACTTCCTCTTGCAAGCGAAGCCTGGCCTCATTGATGTCGTCAAAAAACGATAAGGCTTCCTCCCGCGAGCGAATCTCCTCAAACACACCGACTCGGATACCATTCATTTGGGCATTACGCTTCATCATAGCCTTGTCGCGGAATAAGAGAGCCCGTTGAAAGGCACGAGGGTCTTTCAGGAGACGAGTGTTGAGGGACCCGGCCCATTCCACAGTTTCTTCATACAGGGGCACGGCATGACTCACCCCTCGCTCAACAAGTTTTTCATAGAGTCGGTCGGAGTTCTGGTTGTGCACATAGAAGTCCCAGGTCACAACGTCAACCCCATCCTCTTTCAAGGCAATATCAAAACCCTCCGGCACCACCGCGACGAAGGGGATATTGTGCTCCTTAGCGGCTTCCATTGTTTCCAGGCTATAGCCCAGCAGGGCTACAGGCGCTTTCTTAGCCATAAGAACCTCCTTCATTCCTTTGTGTATGACACATTATAAGAATCCCCCCTTGCAGTGGCCACAAGGGCCAGGTAGGAGGATCCATTAGATGACAGTGAAGAAATTGCTAGAATAGTGGGGAAATACCTGTCAGAACAGGTATTGATAGAGCTCAAAACCCTCTTCATAGTAGGGTTTCAACCAGCCGCCGCGCCAATCTAACACCTGGGCCCGGGTGGTCGCAATGCATTCAAATCCGAACCGGCGGTAGGAACGCGTGGCCCAGAAGGCTTTTGGGTGAGCAATTAACACCATGCCTCGTTTTCCCTCCTGCCAGGCCACATCTCGGGCATGCTTAAGTAATTGAGGCCCAAACCCTTTGCCTGTTTGGTGATCATACACATAGATGTATCCGATATACGTCATGTCTCCTACTGACTGCGTGGAAACAATACCGACCGGCGCACCCTCGGACCGTCCGATGTAAAACTGCCGCCGTGAAAACTCTTTCTCTCCCCAGGATTCATCCACCTCATGTTGAGCCATGTCTTTTTCATGAAGAAAAGGTCGGTACCACTCTGCAGAAGACCGGAGGATATTGGCCGCGATCACCATTTCATGCCGTTTGGCCGGCTGAATATCTAAGCGCCGCTGGGTAGTAGTCCTTTTGCCAATTCTCCGGTGTAACCGTTCTCCAATTTCCGTCTGATTTTGCATCATTGATCCTTCCAAAAAAATTTTTGCCACGTTCCCATGCTCCCGTAAAAGCCTAGCCGCGGTGGTCGACACCTATTTTTCTTTATTTTTGATTAATGGGAGTGAAAATTGGCATGAACACCCCGTTAGTCACACCGAAATTTCACCTTGCAAGTGTTTGAGTTCTTGCTACCAAAACCCACAAAACCATTCACTTCGTTTTCGTCATTTACACGGGCGAATGCGAACTCACTGCACAGCCGTATTCACATTGCCTCAGCATATGGTCATCAAGCGCAACCAGGTTCAAGGTCTTGGCTCGATCACCGGATTGAAAAACCAGCACACCTCCCAACCTTTCCTAATTAACCCACACCTACTGAGAGAGCAAGATTGATTCCAGCCTTTAATCCCCCGAAATGGGTAATTTGTTGAATTTTGGGACTATCATGTCCCTAAATTTGGGACATACTTGACTCATTTTAGTTTTATGAGACAATAATGTCTCAATGCCAGATCATACTTCTATTCTCATCTTTGGTACTCCGGAGTTGGAACAAGCCTTGAGTCGAGAAGGCCTTGGGGTCGTCCGGTTGGAAACGCCGGAAAATGTGAAGACTTTAACAATTGGACCTCAAACACGCCTGGTCATACTGGATGGCCAGTATCTCGGGGATTCCCAGGTGTTTGACATGATGACGACCATACAAGAACGCAGGCCCTATCTTGATGTGCTGGTGTTTAAGCCAGGCGCCGATGCCGCCTACGTCCATTCGGTCCTGAAAAACGGGGCATCGGATGTGATTTATGAGAATTCCCATGAAAAACTGCATCAAGCCATCGAAGCTATTCAGACCAATCAAAAGATTTCTCCAGACACATCGGACATACGTGACGCCCGTAAAAGATCAGGCAGCTTTGAAGGCATCCTTAGCCGCAATGGAGCCATGTGGGATATTTTTCAAACCATTACCCGCACCGCAAGCTCTGACGCCACCGTATTAATTGTGGGAGAAACCGGAACGGGTAAAGATTTACTGGCCCGTGCGATTCACAGGCAGTCGGGGCGAACCGGGCGATTTGTGGCCGTCAACTGCAGCACAATCAGTCCGGAAATTATTGAATCGGAATTGTTCGGCCATGAACGCGGGGCTTTCACCGGAGCCCATCAACAAAAGCAGGGATTATTTCGGTATGCCGATGGCGGCACCATCCTTCTGGATGAGATTGGGGATATGCCGGTTCAAACTCAACTCAGTCTTTTACGGGTATTGCAGGAACAGACGGTGAGGCCGGTTGGGTCTCATCATGAAGTACCCATTGATGCGCGTGTCATTGCCGCGACCAACGCCTCGTTAGCCAACGCCGTTCAAACCGGCTCCTTTCGCGAAGATCTCTTCTACCGGCTTGACGTCATTCGCTTAGAAGTGCCGCCTTTACGAGAGCGACCGGGAGGATATCCTCTATATGTTCGGGCATTTTCTGAAACGCGTCTGTGCCGACTATGGAATGGACTGTCCGGAATTACATCAATCCTTTACCGATCTGCTTTTGGAGCAGTCCTGGCCAGGCAATGTCCGACAACTGGAAAACCTCACCCAACGCCTGGTCTTAAAAGGGCACACCCGCGAATTGACGGCAGAAGATCTGACCGAGGTGTTGTATTCCCAGGATATCCCGGGGTCTTCTTCAGCGCCTACAGCTCTTGCAACCGAAGACGTGCAACAACCCGTCCCAAGCCCTGGTGATCACCCGCCATCCATCAATCCGGCCCTCACACTGGCGGCTTATCTCGAGCCACACCTCGCCACCCTGGAAAAAGAGTATTTGGAAAAGGTGCTGTCCGAAAATAATGGTCGCATTGCCGAGTCGGCCAATCAGGCCGGGATGAGTCGCCGAACACTCCTGCGCAAGCTCAATGCCTACAAAATCAACAAACAATATTTTCGAAATAGGAATTCAGAATCAGAAGAATGAGGGTATTTTCTAAAAAAAGTGGTGTGAATAGGTAGCGGGTTCAAGAATTGATATACCGCTCACGAAGATAGCTCAACAAATCTTCGACATGGTCACGGGTTCCCACGGCCTTCCGTAAAAGATCCTGCGTCTCATACAGATGGCCATGATAGTGGATCCGTTCCCGCAAGAAATGCAGAATTGTCGCAAAATCCCCCTCTTCAATGCGGTGATCCATGTCCGGGAAGGTTTTGCGCAAGACGGCAAAGAGCGAAGCCGCGTATAGATTTCCTAAGGTATAACTTGGGAAATACCCAAAGGCCCCACCCGCCCAATGGGCATCCTGCAACACACCTTCCGCGTCATCCTTTGGTCGCACTCCCAGGAATTGCTCACTCAATCTGGCCCATTCGGCTGGAACTTCCTCAACCGTGATGCGTCGCTCCAACAGGGCGACCTCCATTTCAAACCGCAAAATGATATGCAAGTTATAGGAAACTTCCTCCGCAAAAATCCGAATGCTTCCCGACGTCACCCGGTTAGAGGAGAGGAAGACTAATTCCGGATCAAAGTCTTTGTCAGGAAAATGTCGGGCGAACCATGGATGTAACCATCGATAGAACCCCCGGGATCGCCCAATCATGTTTTCCCACAGGCGGGATTGTGATTCATGCATGCCGGTTGACGTCGCCGCATACACGGCTGAGCCACCCTGTCCCTCCGGAATAC
>DOFS01000011.1 GCA_003523945.1 Nitrospiraceae bacterium
AATCAGGATAGGCAGTAACCAACACCACCTGCACACCAGGATCTTCATCCCAAATGCGTTCAACCGTTTCAATTCCGTCCCAGCCATTGGGCAAATGCACATCCACGAACACCACCGCAATGGGAGAACCCTGCGCCTTAGCCTGCGTGACCAGGTCACATCCTGACATCCCATTATCCACACAATCGAGATCGAATGGTGCTTTGTCACGATGCGGGAAAGGCTCATCAAACAGATCCTGACCACACTCAACCCACACATTGGAGATGAAGCTGTCTGCAGGACACAAAATTTTCCGAAAATCCTGTATTATATTCTGGCTATCATCGATTACTAAGATCCGTCGATTAAACGTACAGACGGGATTCATCTTTGTCCTGCCTCTCCCTGAACAGGTAGCATCAGGGTCAACGTCGCGCCAGCTCCAATGCCATCGCTATGGGCCTGCAACAGTCCACCCATACGATGAATCGTGACCATCGAACTGTGCAATCCAATCCCATTGCCATCGTGTTTGGTGGTAAACCCCCGGGTAAACATCCTGGCCAAATGTTCAGGCGCAATTCCCATGCCCGTATCTTGAATTGTGACAACAACCGACAACCCCTCCTCGGTTCTCTCTTCAGCCCGAATAGTCAGCAGGTGATTAACACCTCCCTGCAACTGCATCGATTGCTTAGCATTTCGCAGAAGATTCACGAGGATTTGGAGTAACTGATGTCTGTCGATCACAACAGCCGGCAGAGCCTGATAATCTCGTTGGATCCTGATCCACTTCGCATCTCCAGGTTGAAAACTTAATTCCACAGCTTGATCCAAAAGTTCCACGACAGAGAGAGACTCACTCAAACCACGAGACTTCGTCATCGCCTGATGTGAAATGATAATTTGCTTCACGTGATCAATGTTGCGCACCAGGCCCTCTAATTCTTTTAAAACGGTCTGTTGCTCTTCAATAAGGTGACCCCCTAATTTCATAATCGCCGGGGGAATTCGCTTCCCTTTCGGATCCTGCGTCAAGAAAATTTCCCAACTCTCATTATGCTTCTTTAGGAGTTCCGCAATTCGCTGAACCAAAATCACCGAAGATTGGTTAACCAATTCATGAACCACATGCACGGCCACATTGACGCTATTGAGCACATTACCGACATTGTGCAACACGGTCGAGGCGACCTCCGTCATCTCATTATTGTAGGAAGCCTCTTCCACCTGCCTGCGCAATAGTTCTCGCTCGATCAAGCCCCGACGACGAACCAACCCCTCTCGAATGGCCCATGACATCGCAATGCCCGCCATTTGTTCATTGACAAACCAATCAATCGCAGAATCATTCATAGCCTCGATATTGAAAAAATCTTCATCAATGAATCCCAAAATGAGCACATCGCCACAGACTTTTTTAATCTCGCAAGCAAGATTATGTCCCGCCCCCTTCACGCGACAGTCAATTAGAATGAGATCAAATGGGTTTTCAGAGTCAAGACAGAACAGACCAATCGAGCCAGGATCAAGTCTGGTGATCTGAAGAAGAGAGCCCTTAGATGCCAACGCCCGTTGGCAGGATGAGGAAAGATCACTTTCCTGAAGCCCCACCAACCCCACGCGAAGAACCTGGACATCTAAAGTTACCTGGCTCTTAGATTCCGACATGACGTGAACCATCACATGATGAGGATAAGCAGCCTAGATCATTGATGGAAAACAAACAGTTTATGGAATGGGAACACTGCACCCCAACGTTCATGAATGAAGGTTCGTCTTGAACATCCATGGTATCTGAATCACCGAATCGCGTGAACTGGCGCTCTCCTGGAATGACAAGGCATCCCGCGCGCAGAGAAGAAGGCCGATCACTTTCATTACCAATGCCCTTTCCCACAAGGGAATATCCCATACACGTAAATCTCCAGAGCTATGAGGAATGACCAGCTATCATTGAGCTTTTATTGTTTCCTCGGCCCGTTCTTCTGCCCATTTGGCTAATAATTCCAACTGAGACTTCGCTTGTCGCGATTCGGCCCAACGTTTGGTCAGTGAATTTGCCAGTTGCCACACTTCAATGTTATCAAACGGCTTTCGCAGGATGAGGAGCTGCCCATTCTTATTCAATCGTTGAATGACATCCTCCCACGCATGGTCCGAAAAAGCCGTACAGATCACGACCTGCAAATCGGGATCTTCTTCCCACAGATGCTCCACGGTCTCGACACCATCCCAACCGGGAGGCATGCGCATATCCACAAAGGCAACCGCATACGGCCGTTCAGCCTTCATCGCATCCTGCACCATCCGATGGCCCATTTGCCCTTGGTCCGCAGTATCGACTTCAAACTTTTCAACAATTTTTTGTTCTTCCACATCATCAAACAATTCCGCCCGAACTTCTTGTAGAAGCGAAGTGTCTAATGAGCGCTCAAGAATTTTTCGAAAATCATCGTGGATGGCCACATTATCATCAATCACCAAAATACGCCGGTTGGCTTGTTCCTTGTCCATTACCGTTTTCCCTCCATGTGAATAACTGGCAAATCAAGAGTAAATATTGCTCCCTGCTTCGGACCATCACTCCACACGCGCAGTGATCCAGAAAGCTCTTTGGCCACTAAAGCACTGGCGTGAAGATTCGGTAACAGGTCTGATGGCTCCCCCGAAGCCTGCGGAGAAAACATTCGTGTCAGACAATCTAATGGGATTCCCCTTCCAGTATCTGCGACCTGCAAGCGGACAAACCCATCTCGATCCGGGCAGGGCATCACATAAAGAGTCAGTCGATGGGACCGGCCGGTTACCTCCCGCATCCCATTAATCGCATTCCGTATCAAATCCACCAAAATGCGGAGGAGCTTGGATACTTCCAGAATACCTTCGCCAACCATTTGATATTCCCGGCACACGTGTACCCCCATCCGATCCAATTCCCCCTGATGGGGAGCCAAGGCCTCATCCATAACCGTCGCGAACTGAATGGTGTCTTTAAATCCCCCCACACGATGAGGCGTTTGCCCCGCCGTTAGAAAATATTCTAACTGCTCAAGGTAATGATTGAGTGTGGTCAATTCCGTCAGAGTGTCGAGTTGGTTATGCGTCAATTCCTGACTCAACTGCCCCAAGAAATGTGGAATCATTTTCCCTTTAGGATCCTGAGTGAGGTACCACCCATATTCATGGCTATGGGCCTCCAACATATCCGCAACTCGCCCGACATCATCCACATGAAATGCCCGGAGCCGATGGTTAATCAGCCCGGCAGATACATGGAGGCTATTCAAGACGTTTCGCATTCGATGAAAAATGGACTCAGCTTCTGCTCCCCTATTGCTCTCCGAAATCCCTGATGTTTCCGTCTGAGTCGTCATCGTGAAAAAGCAGTTGAGAATCCTTTACCGAGATGGCATACCAACTTATATTGAAAAGTCCTTGACTCGAAAGCATTTGCCGCAGGCCAGGTTATTACAACTGAACAGAACATGTCATAAAGGCTAAACCAAAGCCTTGCCCCGGCATAATAAATTGAATCGGCTATATGGGAACGAACCTTAAGAGCATTGAGAACAGAACGGCTGGACTCCTTTATTTTAGAAAAACCCGGATACCTCTAGGACAAGCTTCGGGGAAGGACTTATTCTATCTAGCAGACTTCATTCACTCCAAAACGAGGGGGATGTCTGAATCATTTGGAACAAAAGCTCCACTTCACGAGAGGTGTCGATTGGGCTGGGAGAAGGAACGGATGTGAGTTCTTTGAAGGGATATAAGTACTACATAATGAGCCTTCAGATTCATGAAATTGATTTACTCGAAGAGGTGACTCCCTTCCTGAATACAGCGGATTGTCAAAGCAATCACTCAGGACAGCAAAATCAGAAAGGCAATCCATGTTTGTCTTGGGGGAGAAGAGGTGCCCCCCGCCACCATTCCCCTCCTTGAAGGTCA
>DOFS01000111.1:0-9119 GCA_003523945.1 Nitrospiraceae bacterium
GTTGCCAAGGTCGGGGTGAGCACAAGACTGGTTGCGATGCCGGTGATCACTATCCCGACAAGGCCTTCGCCCAATGCCTCACGCACCATCGGCATAGCAATAATTACGAAGGTCAACTCACTACCCTGGGCGAGCAAGAAGCCGAGTTGCACAGAGCCAGGCGTTGACCAGCCGAAGACCCTCGCTGCGGTGCTGACCAGGACCGCTTTGATCGCGATGAGAGCGAACAGGAAGATGAGGATTTCGGTTCACGACGAGCGCCTGGCGCAATGACTGGTCATCCGAGTAGTCTTTGCGGATCCGCATAGCCCTGGCAACGTGGCACCACCGAAAGCACCAATCAATGGCCTGCTGCGGCCGTATCGGCCGAAGAGGACGGACTTATCGGCCACACCCAGCGGACACTGAATGCCATCGCCCATCGGTTGAACATCCGACCGAGAAAATGTCTGGACTGGGCGACGCCCCTCGCGGTGTTTACGCACCTGTGTCATCAATCACCCGTTGCACTTGGAACTTGAAACCGCCATCTTATAGCCGCGCAGGGCGACAAAATTATTCTCAAATCCGTGGTAGCGCTTCTTGTCTGAGGTGTTTCAAGAAATGGCGAACATATGAATGGACGGATTTGATTAAAAACTTAATTCCAACTTCCCAATACATTAATTGAAATTCTCCTCTGATTATGCGACATGGTCCATAACGGGAAAAATATGGATGAGAAAGTTTTCGCGTTCTAGTTTTTAATTGATAAAGGGAAGTGTAATAGCAGGAAGTTACCGGAAGGTTAGGCGTCAATTACATCATTGTAAACAGTGCGCAAATAGAAGGCTTGAATGGAGGACTAGCGGGTTGTCCGGTTTTCGAAATGCTTTAACGGGGATCGAGGCTATGACTGTCGGAATAGCGGAAGAGTTTCGGTAAAGTTTGTGCCCCTTGCTTTCCTTGACCTCTTTGTCCTTCTGTTCTGTCTGTTCTTCCTATTGTGCTAGTATTAGCGCTAACAGTGAATGTACGATTATCCCAAATGTGAACCTCAGTTTCGTTCCCTCCTTCGCTATGGCCCGGCAACGAGTCACCGCTCAAGACCTCTATAATTACACCAAGTGTCTGCATCGCGTATATCTGGATAGTAACGGGGATGCTTCGGAGAAATCCGAGGTCAGCTCATTTGTGAAGTTGTTATGGGAAGTGGGGTTGCAGACCGAACAGGATTATATTAGTTCGCTCGGCGATCAGGAGATTGTGGACCTACAAAATCTTGCCGTAGAACCGGCATTTCAAAAAACAATCTTGGCCATGGAGCATGGAGCCGCGGTGATTTACCAAGGCTGTCTGATCCATGAACAGTTTGTGGGACGGCCGGATTTATTGGTGAAGCGTGAGGATGGGGCGTCTCGCTTTGGCAAATATCTTTATGAGCCGATTGATATCAAGGCTGGCAAGGGTTGGGAAGAGGGAGAGGGCAAAAAACGAAAGTTTAAAGAACATTATGCCTTTCAGATTTTATTTTACCGGCTGTTACTCGAAAGGATTCAGGGAACGGTTCCCGCCGGTGGTCGGATCATCAATGTGGACAAACAGCTTGAAGAGTTTGATCCTGCTCCATTTGAAGAACGGTTTTACCAGGCCATGCAGGACGTTCAGCATTTGGTGTCCGGGGAGGAAACTTCGGAGCCTGTGTTGGGGAGTCACTGTACGATGTGCGGGTGGTTTAGCCGATGTTACCGATGGGTGAAAGCGGAGTCTGACCCCACCGGATTATTTTTTGTGGGCAAACAAAAATTTGCGCTTCGGGAGCAGGGACTCCGAACCATTGAAGATATTGCCGGGATGGATGTGCAAACCTATCTCAAGCCGCCTCATAAGATTCCGCGAATGGGCAAAATTTCCCTGGCACGGATGAAGGAGCGCGCCCAGGTTCTGTTAGAGGGAAAGCCGAGGATCCGCTCAGGCTATACGTTGCCTGAGGTTGAACGGGAGATCTATTTTGATATTGAAGATGACCCGACCCGTGGCGTCACCTATCTTTTCGGGATGGTCATTCGGGATGAGAAGGATCCCTCCCGCTTTACATATTTTCTGGCAAAAACTCCTGAAGACGAGGAACAAACAGTCAGGGACTTTTGGCAATTTATTCAATCGACGGATGGAGCGGTCTATTATGTGTATTCCCATAAGGAGCGATCGACGCTGAAACGTCTGATGGAAAAGTATGATCTGGATGCCGACACCTTTGAAAAGTATAAGGCCTCTGAATTTGATTTGTATCAAGACCTCATTGTGGAATATTCTGACTGGCCGACATTTTCCTATGGCATTAAACATATTGCCAAGTTTATCGGGTTTCAGTGGAGGGACGTGGACCCGTCCGGAGCCAACTCCATCGCCTGGTATAACGATTATCTAGCCAATCCGGCCAATGAAGCTTTGCTGAATAGAATTCTGGAATATAACGAGGATGATTGCTATGCCATGGCAGCCATTACACGATATTTTGAACACCATGCCCACAAGAATCAGGTGACGACTGAAGGACAGGCGCACAAGGGGGAATGTTGAAAACGGCCGCCAGCGCTGGCTCCCGCCTATTTGTCATGTTCCTGTACTCACCTGTACGATCCGCTTTGCCACAATGGTCGCGCCCTCCGGGACGCTGCAAGCTATGCTGCGGTCTTTCCTTCGGCATAACTCAGGGTAGGACCGGACTGGGCTTTTTGGGCATTCCCCGCATGGCCTCCGATTGGTGCGCAATGGCATCGGGGCGGGTCAATCTGGTGGAAATTTCAATTATTCAACGGACACTGCTGAGGAGGACGTCTTATGGCTGCAACGGTTTTAATCGTTGACGATGAGAAGGATCTGGTGGAGTTGGTCAAGTATCATTTGGAAAAGGATGGGCTCAAGTGTTTGGAGGCGCGTGACGGGGAAACGGCCTTACAGGTAGCCAAGGAACGTACTCCGGACCTTATTGTCCTTGATTTGATGTTACCGGGTGTGGATGGCTTAGAGGTTTGCCGGAAGTTGAGGAAAGACCCGAAAACGTCTTCGATCGCCATTATTATGCTGACAGCGAAGGCCGAAGAGGTCGACAGAATTGTGGGTTTGGAAATGGGGGCGGATGACTATATGGTGAAACCCTTTAGCCCGAGAGAACTTGTCGCCAGAGTGAAAGCCGTATTGCGGCGGGGGCAGGGGCAGGACATGCCGGTCATCAAACGGGTTGGCACACTCGAGGTCGATGAAGGGAAGCACCAGGTGACGGTGGACGGAGCCGTGGTGGAGTTGACCGTCAAGGAGTTCGATCTGCTCTGTGCGTTGATGCGGGCGAATGGCCGGGTACTGAACCGGGACCAAATATTGGAAACGGTTTGGGGTTATTCCAATGCCGTGGAGATTGAATCCAGGACGGTGGATGTGCACATCCGGCGGCTCCGAGAAAAGTTAGGCAGCGAATACACACGAATTGTGACGGTCAAAGGTGTGGGCTATCGTTTTGAATCGGGGACGGTCTAAGGTGAGTATGATGAAAGTGATCTTGCTCTATGGGTAATCCTTCTCTGGTTCTCGTGTCTTGGATGGTGGCGGCCATGGTCGGGGTAGGGGTGACGGTGGCATGGGCATGGCCATTCTGGGTGGTGGTTTTGTTAGGGGCCGGTTTTGTTGGTGTGGCGGTATGGATGACCCGATACACTTGGGATCAGACGAGAGAAAACCATGAAGACGTCATGGCAAGTATTCGTCAACTCCAGCAGCTTAGTGGTATTGATGAGGCCAAGGTTCCCCGTGTGGTGGAACCCGATGCAGTGGGAGGCCATATCCAGCGTCTGGTGATGAACGTGAAGCAACGGATGACCAGTCTGGAGGATGAACGCAGGAAAATCCTGGCTATCATGGAAAATTTGGTGGAAGGGGTCGTCGCCTTCGATCCCAAAGGCAAAGTGTTGTTCAGCAATGCCAGCGCCCACCGAATATTGGGATTGGACGCTAATGCGATTCAAGGGCGATCGGTGTGGGAGATCATCAGAAATCAAGAGATGGCCGGTTTGGTTGAGGGCTGTCAGGAACTTGAGTGGCATGAGCGACGGCACGCGGAGATTGAATTGCATCCTCCTGTTTCCATGGTGTTAGAGGTATATGCTTTGCCTTTTCCATTTTCCAATCAGAAGAAGGCGTGTGTGCTGGTGTTGCACGATGTCACCGAGCTGCGCCGGTTGGAACAGGTGCGAACCGAATTTATAGAGAACGTGTCCCACGAACTTCGCACCCCCCTGACGGCCATAGTCGGATATTTGGAAACGCTGGTAGATGAGCCGTCTTTGGAAACGCCAAACAATCGGAAGTTTGTGCACATTGCCCACCAACATGCGGAGCGGCTCAGCCGGTTGGTGGAAGATTTACGGAGCCTCTCGGAAATTGAAGCAGGAAAAGTCATCTTGCGTTGTAAAATGGTGCCATTGTGTGAGGTGGCCAGGGAGGTCGAGGAGATCTTTCAGAATCAACTAGCGAAAAAAAATCTCCGGATCTCGAATACGATTGGCTCCGAATTCAATGCCTGGGCTGATCGAGACCGGTTGATTCAGATCCTGTTGAACCTTGTTGATAATGCGATTAAATATACCCCTTCCGGCGGCACGATTTCGTTTCAAGCCCTGCATCTGGGGGACCAGCGGGTCTCTCTGCAGGTTAAAGATACGGGCCAGGGTATTCCGTCAATAGATCTTCCAAGAATTACCGAGCGATTTTACCGGGTGGATCGCGCGCGGTCTCGTGAAGAAGGTGGGACGGGCCTTGGGCTCTCTATCGTCAAGCATCTGCTTCAACTGCTCGGTGGTAAACTTCGCATACAGAGTGAATTGGGCAGAGGCACCACAGTAGAAGTGATCCTGCCTGTTTCCTCGCCAAATGTTTCAACAAAAACTCTGTGATATTTCACCTTCCCTCCCCGCTAGCCGCATTTCGTTGCTTGTTCCACCTTCCCAATTCCCTAAAAAACGTTACACATCTGTAACTCGAACCTCACGGCTCTGAAACAGTTCATCGGTAGTATTGTGGTGAGGGAATGGTTATCGAGCAGGTTGAGCAAGGACCTGACCCAACATGGGACGACGGCTATAGGAGGGGGTATGGTAACGAGTCACCAGGAATGGAATGACCAGATTCTTGTTGAAAAGGAAGATCGTGAAAGGGTCTTAGCCGTCATCTCTTCCAGGCCGTCCGTATCGATTGAAGAGCTTTTACACTCCTTGCCATGGATGCGTTGGGGGTATCTGTTTTCCATTCTGGTGGAATGTCTACAGGAAGGGGCGGTCATTTTGTGTCAAAGGGAGTTTCAATTTGAGGTTCTGGTGAGCCATACCTTGCAAAAGGATGCTAGGGAAATGGTTCAGGCTAGACAACTACCGGCAAGCTCGGAAAAACGGTGGGCTACTTGTTAACACGTTCGTAACATGGGCTTTACATAGAAGAAACCTTTTGGACCTACACTATTTATTCATATGAGGAGGCATGTTTGATGAAACACAGTCGTAAGGGTACGCAGATGTGGGTGTTGGGCTTGGGGTTAGGACTGTTCCTGGGTTGCACCGGGGGCGCAATCCTTGGGGTTTCTCCAGTTTCCGCCAAGGAGGATATGGAAGATCCCGCATGGGTGAATTATGCCAAAGTAAGCGGAGTGTCAGGGAATATCAATAGTATCGGTTCAGATACTCTGAATAACCTTTTGACACTGTGGGCTGAAGGATTCCGGAAGCAATATCCGAATGTCAAAATTCAAATTGAAGGGAAAGGATCAAGCACCGCTCCGCCTGCGCTCATTGAAGGGACTGCTCAATTGGGGCCGATGTCTCGTAAGATGAAGGGGAAAGAAATTGATGCCTTTGAGGCGAAGTTCGGTTATAAACCTACCGCCTTTCCCGTTGCAATAGATGCGTTGGCGATCTATGTCAATAAGGACAATCCCCTTCAAGGGATGACGATTGATCAAGTCGACGCGGTGTTTTCCAAGACCCGTCGGCAGGGATATAAGGAGAATATCGATAGTTGGGGCCAATTGGGGTTGACGGGAATGTTTGCCACCATGCCTGTCAGTATCTATGGACGGAATTCTGCGTCGGGGACTTATGGCTTTTTTAAGGAAGCGGTATTGGAGAATGGCGATTATAAAGATGAGGTGAAGGAGCAACCCGGTTCGGCCTCTGTGGTTCAGGGTGTGACCGAAGATCAGGCAGGTATCGGATATAGCGGTATCGGATATCGAACTTCTAGTGTCCATGCGCTTCCTCTTTCCATGAAGACAGGTCAACCCTTTGTGGAACCCACTTATGCCAATGCCACCAGCGGGGAGTATCCCCTGGCACGGTATTTGTTTGTGTATGTGAACAAAACTCCCAATCAACCGTTGTCGCCGATTGTTCGAGAATTTTTGAAATATGTCTATAGCCGTGAGGGGCAGATGGTCGTCATTAAAGACGGCTATTTCCCTATTTCGTCAAAGATTATTGGGAAACAGTCGGAGCATCTCAAGTAGGAATCGTAAGGAACATCCTGACCGCCTCCCAGAGAAACCTTTGGGAGAGCGGTTGGGTGTTTTTATATCATTTCAACTCTGTTTCTTATTTCCCCTTCCCAACAACCACACATGATGCCACCCGTATCTTCCTCCTCCTCTTTGGAATCTGACAGACAGTCATTGGGCGGCGTTTCCCGGACTGGCAATCGAAGGCGGATCCGTCACCTTTTTGATCGTGTGGCGAAGTATATCGTTGGGGCGGGAGGCCTGGCGACGATTGTCAGTATCCTTGGAATTTTTGTGTATCTGGTGTGGGAAGTCATTCCTTTGTTTCAACCCGCGACCGTCTCTCCTGAAATGACTCTGCCCGTGTCACTGCACGGGGCCCAAGGTTCCGAACGGACTCACATGATGGTGGGGATTGATGAATACCGGGAAGTTCCGTTTATTTTGGAGGGGAAACAGCTTAAATTTCTTTCCTTACCCAGCGGCACTCCAATGCCTGATGCGGGAGGGGAGTTGCCGATCGAAGGTGAGCCGACGTCTGTGGTGCGTGTCGGGCTAAAAGGTCATACCCTCAGTGTCGGGACAGATAGAGGGCTCGTCTATCCGGTCCAGATTTTTTATCGTTCGGATTTCCATGGGAACCAACGGACCATTCTTCCGGGCGTGAAGGTGAAAGATCCTGTTCAGGTGGTTCCCGACGGAATGGAGATCATTCTTCATGCGCATGTCACACGGAGTGATGAATTTCAAACTGTGGCCGCTCTCACAGGGAGCGGAGAGCTTTGGGTGACCAGGATTGAAGAACCAGGAGAATTTTCCTTTTCGGATGAAGTCGTGGTGACAACCAACCGGCTGGCCCTTCCGCCGACGGCTCATCTGAGGACTTTGGCCCTGGATAGTGTGGGAAAACGATTGGTGGCCGGGACGAACGATGGACATCTCCTCGCATGGGAATGGGAACGGCAGGGATCTGATGCTCTGCCTCAATCCGTGTTCGTTGGTGCTGCCGGGGATGGCGTAACCGCTCTTTCATATTTGTTGGGGGAACGAACCTTGGTGGCTGGCACCACCTCGGGAAGCGTGAGTACGTGGGCGTTCTCAGCCGATCAATCCGGGCCGTCCGGAAGAACCTTGAAAAAGGTGCATACTTTTACTCCCCATGCCCGGTCGGTGAGAAGTCTCTCCGTGTCTCAACGGGATAAAGGCTTTCTCACTGCCGACGACCAGGGAACCGTGTTGCTGCATTATTCTACGACAGGAGAAACGATTTTAGAAATTCCTGGGACGGGCAAAGCCATCCAATCGCTGCGCTATGCTCCAAAAGCCGATGGCGTGGTGTGGTTGGAGGAAGATGGGACGCTTCAGACCTATGCTATTGATAATCCCCACCCGGAGGTGACCTTCAAATCTTTATTTTTTCCGGTAACCTATGAAGGCTATGATAGTCCGGAGATGATTTGGCAGTCCTCCAGCGGATCGGATGAGTTTGAGCCGAAATTGGGACTCATCCCACTCATGTTTGGGACGTTGAAGGGGACGCTGTATGCCATGGTGTTGGCCATACCTCTTGCGGTCATGGGAGCCATTTATACGGGGATGTTCATGCATCCTCATCTTCGAGCGGTGGTGAAGCCGTCTCTGGAATTAATGGCGGCTCTCCCGTCGGTGGTATTGGGCTTTCTTGCAGGCCTCTGGTTTGCGCCTCTTTTGGAGAAGATTTTCCCTGCGGTGGTGGCCATTGTAGGTTTGCTGCCTCTGGTGATTGCAGTCTCTTGTCTGGCGTGGCAATTTCTTCCTATTCGGGTAAAACGCTTAGAGGCATATGGCCTTGATCTGATGGTCATGATGGTTGCCATCGTTCTCACGGTGAGTAGCTGTTTGATGGCCAATCAGTCGATTGAGGGCTGGTTGTTTGGAGGGAACTTCAAACAATGGTTAACACAGAATTTAGGATTAACGTATGATCAGCGCAATGCCATTGTCATTAGTTTTGCGATGGGTTTTGCGGTGATTCCGATTATTTTCAGTATTGCTGAAGATGCCATTGCCAATGTTCCCCGGCAACTTGTCGCAGGGTCTCTGGCCTTAGGGGCGACGCGGTGGCAGACCTTAACCCGGTTGGTTCTCATTTCGGCGAGTCCGGGGATCTTCTCGGCATTGATGATCGGTTTTGGGCGCGCGATAGGCGAAACGATGATTGTGCTGATGGCCACTGGAAATACTCCCATTATGGATTGGAGTATGTTTAACGGATTCCGAACGCTATCGGCTAATATAGCGGTAGAAATGCCTGAAGCACCTCATGGGGGGACCTTGTATCGTGTGTTGTTTCTCTCCGGTCTGATTCTATTTGGCTTCACGTTTACGATTAATACAATCGCCGAAATCGTCCGGCAACGCCTCCGCCAAAAATACTCTCAATTTTAACTTGGGTACCAATGAAGTTTTTTAAACGGTTTTTTGCCTCCGGCAGTTTGTTTATCTGGTTAGCAGGAGGAGCCCTAGCCTGTTCCCTGCTACTGATCGGTGGTCTCCTGTCGTTAATTTTCATCAATGGGATGGGCTACTTTTGGCCGAAGGATCTTGTGCAGCTGACGCTCAA
>DOFS01000111.1:9298-12888 GCA_003523945.1 Nitrospiraceae bacterium
AAGTCTTCCCCGACGGGCAGTCTCGCATACAACTGAAAGTGGGCAACCGGGATGTGTACGGGCAGGATTTCCGGTGGGTTGATGAAGCCGACATTGCCCAACGGACCTGGCCTCAGGACGTCATCGCTTTTGAACGACGGGAATGGGGAAATTTTTATGGCTGGGTCACGGAAGTGTGGGATGGGGAGACGCGCCTGGCTCGGGGCCGGGATATTGAGTGGGACGTCTGGTATCCCTTTCTGGAGCAGGCCGAAGCTCTTCACCAGGAGATTCATCATATCGAACGCGATGTGATAGGTGCCATTAACTCTGACATGGAGCGGGCGCGCCTGAATCTGAAGGTTTTGGAATCAAAAGGGGAAATTTCTCAGGATTCAGCCGATATTCTTCAACGGGAGATTCAACAACGGGAAGCGGCCTATCAGGAGCAGATCGAACGATTGGTGGGGTTGTATGAGCGATTGAACCGTTATCGGGTCACGCTCATTGATGTCACCGGCGAGGAAAAAACATTTCCGGTTGGAGGCATTGTAAAGGCATGGCGTCCGAATGCCATGGCTGTGTCAGACAAAATCCTGATGTATGTGAAAAACTTCTGGAACGTGTTAACCGAAGAGCCACGGGAAGCCAATACCGAAGGTGGGATCTTCCCGGCGATTTTTGGTACGGTCATGATGGTCTTGGTGATGAGTGTGGTGGTTGTGCCGTTTGGGGTCCTGGCTGCCGTGTATTTAAAGGAATATGCCAAACAAGGCCCATTGACCCGAATGATTCGGATTGCGGTGAATAATCTTGCAGGAGTTCCGTCAATTGTTTTTGGTGTATTCGGCCTGGGGTTCTTTGTTTATGCGGTGGGAGGAACCATTGATCAATTATTTTTCTCCGCCTCCTTGCCGAATCCGACGTTTGGGACCGGGGGAATGTTATGGGCTTCTCTTACCTTAGCCCTCATGACTGTTCCGGTCGTGATTGTGGCGACGGAAGAAGGATTATCGGCAGTTCCCAGGGAATATCGGGAAGGGTCGTTGGGATTGGGCGCGACCAAATTTGAATCCCTCATGCGGGTTGTCCTGCCGTGCGCCATGCCGGGGATTTTAACCGGTTTGATTCTCGCGGTATCCAGGGCGACCGGTGAAGTGGCCCCGCTCATGTTGACGGGCGTGGTGAAGCTCGCGCCGGCTTTGCCGGTTGATAGTCATTTTCCTTTTCTGCATCTGGATCGAAAATTTATGCATCTGGGATTTCATATCTATGACGTGGGATTTCAATCCCCTAATGTAGAGGCGGCAAAACCCATGGTCTACGTCACCACCCTGGTTCTGGTGCTTGTGGTTCTTCTCTTGAATATGACGGCGATTGCGCTCCGGACCCGGATGCGAAAGCGTTACGCTGGTGCTTCGGTATAAATGAGGTACAATTATGGAAATCGAACAGAATTTTTTGGAACAATCCATGCCTTTGGCCCCGACTGCACCACCGAAGTCTCTGAGGTTGGTGGTTGAAACAAGGCAGGCGGATCCTATGAAGAAGATGTTTTCAGAATCTAAGACCACCCAACATCCCTTGATAGATGGACCTGCGAAAATTGTCATTCAAAATATGAACTTTTACTACGGGACGGTTCAGGCTCTCAAATCTGTGAATATGACCGTGCCTGCGAATAAAGTGACGGCATTTATCGGGCCTTCAGGTTGTGGAAAGTCTACTCTTTTGCGGTGCCTGAATCGCCTGAATGATCTGGTTGATGGCACCAGGGTTGAAGGAACCATTCTCTTGGATGATGAAAATATTTATCGACCTGAGGTCGATGCAACCGATCTTCGAACCCGGGTTGGTATGGTGTTTCAAAAAATTAATCCTTTTCCCAAAACGGTCTGGCAGAATGTGGCCTATGGCCCGCAATTGCAGAAGATCCGCAAACGTGCCATCCTGGATGATATCGTTGAGACGAGTCTTCAGGGGGCGGGATTGTGGGATGAGGTGAAAGATCGACTGCATGCCAGTGCCTTGGGATTATCGGGGGGCCAACAGCAACGACTGTGTATTGCAAGAGCGCTCGCGGTCAATCCCGAAGTGCTGTTGATGGATGAACCGTGTTCCGCACTGGATCCGATTTCCACCGGACGTATTGAAGAGCTTCTCCATACGTTGAAAGAGCGGCTCACAGTCGTCATTGTGACACATAATATGCAGCAGGCGGCGCGTGTCTCGGATTTGACGGGGTTTTTCTTGTTAGGGGAACTAATCGAATTCGATGACACCAAGAAAATTTTCACCAATCCCAGCGATTCTCGGACGGAAGATTATGTCACGGGGCGATTCGGCTGATTTTTGATCGACCAGAATAAAGGATAACGATGAAGCGACATTTTGATGATTCGTTGGCCGACCTCAGGCAGAGAATTTTGCGGATGGGAGCGCTCGTTGAAGGGCAAATTCGTCAAGCCCTTACCGCGCTTGTGGATCGTGATGATGTCGTGGCGAATCAGGTCATTCAGAATGATCGTCAGGTGAATACGATGGACGTGGTTATCGACGAACTCTGTCTTGAATTATTGGCTCTCCACCAACCGGCGGCGAAAGATCTTCGGTTTGTCACGACCGCCATGAAAATTTCGACTGAATTAGAGCGTATGAGCGATTTGGCAGAAAATATTTGTGAACGTGCCCTCGAACTGCATGCCGAACCTCAATTGAAGCCGTATATCGATATTCCGCGTATGGCCGAGCGTGCCATTAAAATGGTGGGAGAAGCCCTGGATGCGTTTGTGCGAGGGGATTCGGTTCTCGCCAGACAGGTCCTCAACGAGGATGACTACGTGGATGAACTGAATGAACAAATATTTCGTGAACTGTTGTCTTTTATGATGGAGAATCCCCAAACCATCTCCCGTGCAATCCGGCTGTCGTTTATCTCGAAATACATCGAACGCATCGCCGATCATGCGACCAATGTGGCAGAGCTGGTCGTGTATATGGTTGAAGGGAAAATTATCCGTCATATGAACCCGACCTGATTCCGTCCCCCGGTCTGTTGTTTTCTCTTCGTCCTTTTCTCTTGTAGTGTGGTTCCCCCTCCAGACTCTCCCCTTTCTGTCACATGAAATTTACTTGTCTGTGACAGGGGTGTCATTCGTCCTGCGTATAGTGTGGGTATGAATAATCATCAACAAACACCAGCGCATGCGGAAGGAGAATGCCATGCAAAAATGGATGGAGACTCGGGGAGGCTCCTTACGGTATTTACAGGGACAGGCTCTCAAGAACCATTCTCACAACTTCGGTTCCTTGTGGTCTCTCGTGTTGGCAGGGGGACATGGAGAGCGACTTCGGCACTATACCGAACAGCATTTCGGAGCCTATCGGCCGAAGCAGTATTGTACGTTTATGGGGAAACGATCAATGATCCAGCATACATGGACACGGGCAAAAGGCCTCTGCCTTCCTCACCGGGTTGTGACGGTCATGGATCAATCTCATTGGGGCTATGTGCGGACCCAATTGATTCAGGAATCCCTTGGCCGGGTGGTCTGGCAACCCGAAAATCGAGGTACCGGACCTGGCGTGTTTCTACCGCTTTCCTATATACG
>DOFS01000541.1:0-6459 GCA_003523945.1 Nitrospiraceae bacterium
CACGTTGGATCCTTCCCGAACGATGTACGAGTCTTCACCGGAGAATAATTGTGGCCCGGGGCTGGTATCCGTCTGCACGGTGACCGTCACCCCACCACCGGCTGACGCTTCTTCTACGAGAGCCCGGGCTCTCTTAAACCCTTCGGTTTGTGCATTGGCAATATTGTGGGCGCCGACACTGAGCATTCTTCCCCCAGCCTGGATTCCGGAAAATGCAGAGGCCATACCCGTCATCATCATCGTTCTCCGTTGATTCGATTCGGCATCTCACCGCCATTTTTCGGCATCTTCACGTTATCGCCCTAAAGTTAAAAAACCTTTCCTGAGGAAAAGAAAATAGTTTTTCAACCTGACCCCGAAATCAGGAGATTAAAACCGAGGTTGGGTCTCATGAATCTTCATGGAAATTGCTGAAGGTTGACAGCATTTTTGCTATGGTCGTATCTGTCCCAGAACTTTAGTATTGGATGAAAGGAGCGGTATGCGGGGACTTGTTCTACATCAGGAGCTTCAATTACAAGCTAATATTCCCTGTCCCGCGCGACAACCACGGGAGGCCAGAATCAGAGTCCTTCAAGCGGGAATCTGCTCGACAGACCTCCAGCTGGTCAAAGGCTACATGGCTTTTCAAGGAATTTTGGGGCATGAATTTGTTGGGATAGTCGATGAGGCCCCGGATACGGCATTGATCGGGAAACGAGTCGTCGGGGAGATTAATGCCGCCTGTCGTAACTGTGAAACCTGTTCCAATGGCCATCCCACACATTGCCCTCATCGCACCACCTTAGGCATCCAGGGTCGGGACGGCGCCTTTGCGGATTTTCTTACCCTGCCGGTTGAAAACCTCTTTGTCGTGCCTGATTCTATCTCTGATGATCAGGCCGTCTTTATCGAACCACTGGCCGCGGCCTGTGAAATTCCCCAACTCGTCTCCATCAAGCCCACAGACAGGGTGGTCGTCATCGGAGATGGAAAGTTAGGGGTACTCTGCGCACAAATTCTTGCGCTAACGGGATGTGCAATGACCCTGTTAGGTCGTCATTCAGACCGAGACACCTGGCTCACCCACCTGGGCATCAAGGTGACCTCGCACCCGGCGGATATTCCTCGAGGGGCCGATATCATTGTGGAAGCCACGGGAAGCCCCGAAGGGCTTTCTACGGCGATGCAATTGATTCGACCAAGAGGAACACTTGTGCTCAAATCCACGCATCATGGAAACGTGTCCTTAAATATGGCGGAATTTGTCATTCATGAAATATCCTTAATTGGATCTCGTTGCGGCCCTTTCCCTCCGGCAATCCGCTTATTAGAAACTGCCCACATTCGGGTCGACCCCCTGATCCATGCTCACTATCCACTCACAGAAGGGATTGTAGCCATGGAAAAAGCCGCACAACGTGGGGTACGAAAAGTCATGCTGCATATGACCTGAATCTGGTCTATCCTGAATATTTTTTTATGTCCGATCTGGTTGAATCCTTCCTCCTTTGGTATGATAGCCCCTACATTCGCCGAGCTGGCGTAGCTCAATCGGTAGAGCAGCGGTTTTGTAAACCGCAGGTCGGAGGTTCGATTCCTCTCGCCAGCTCCACACACCCAAATGACTTCTAAGATGTGGCAGGAGGGCAAATGTACGGGTGTTATGATAAAAGTCACGCCCTGTTACTGGTACCAAAAATTGTCGTGTCTCCCTCCACCCCTTCCAGCAGGTTGAAACCGCCCCAAATATTCATGGACATTATGATTGTTGAATACTCATGAATCATTTCCTGAGCATTGGAAATCGGGGAAACCAGACAATATTCTCTCTAAATGTGAGTCCTCAGGTTATCGCCAGAATTTGCGGAAGCCGCCCTTAACAAAGCCATGAAAGTTGGGTATTACCAATCACAACTTTCGTTATCCCTGCTATCTGTTAAAATATCCGTGGGTGGCGATGGATCTTCATTGAAGATACCTTCTCGAGGCCGAATTCAGGCATAGTGCCAGATGATAACCACCTCCCATTTTACCTGAGCTGACGTCGAAGTAGATTGAGAATATTCTATTCACTCGACCCTTCTTCCTTCGGATTGGCATGCTCAGATCCTCCAGACCATGAACGACGATAGCCACCAAACAACGCTGCCTGTGGAAAAACCTACCCCTACACCTCTAACTGATACCACAAAGCCTGCCAGTCTCGGACCACAACCGGTTGCGGCCCAAAAGGGGTTGTCCAAGGACCCACCGCTCAGCCTGAACTCGACGGAATCCTCACGGGCGGAAACTGTGTCCATGCTAAAGAAACATTATCAGCTCGCAAAGCGTCGGAAACGTTGGCTGAAGATAGCAGGGATCATGGGGTTGATTGTTATTCTATTGGGTGTGTTTGGCATATGGTTATCGGGAGAAAATCAGGCTTTTAAAATGGCCATGCTAAGGGTCGTCTCACCCGTGATGAGCATCCACCTGGAACCTGAAATGGTTTCCATTCCCGCCGGAACATTTCGGCAAGGGAACTTACAGGGAGACGATGAGTCAAGCGAGCGCCCGGTCAGGGATGTCCATATCAAAAAATTTGCTTTGGGGCGCTATGAGGTCACCTTCGAAGAATTTGATCGGTTCGCTATGGCGACGGGTCGACCGTTTGTGAGGGATGAGGGGTGGGGACGTGACAGACGTCCGGTCATCAATGTCTCATGGGAAGACGCCGTCAACTATGCAGAATGGTTATCCCAGGAAACCGGTCGTCGCTATCGGCTCCCCACGGAATCTGAGTGGGAATTCGCAGCAAGGAATAGAGGAAGAGACGAAATTTGGGCGGGAACTTCAGACCAGGAACAACTTGCTACCTACGCCTGGTTCAACACGAACAGTACCGGGAGGACCCAACCGGTTGGAACACAACAAGCTAACGGCCTCGGGCTTCAGGACATGAGTGGGAATGTGTGGGAGTGGGTCCAGGATTGCTGGCATGACGACTATCAGCATGCCCCGACAAATGGTTCTGCCTGGTTAGAAGCGAATGACGGTACCTGCGGAACGCGAGTGAGGAGAGGGGGGAGCTGGACCAACTCGCCGGGCTCTCTGCGCTCATCATTTCGAACCGGGTACAGTGCCGACTCGCGGAGTATCCAGATCGGTTTTCGTCTGGCGCAGGATATCGATTAGTTTCCGGTTTCTTGCCTTTGTCTATCCTTTTGGCATCAGCCCCGCTCCAGACTCATCCTTCGACCAAGCTCAGGCAGGCGGTGAACTGGAAACCCTTCGATGTCCTAGAATGTTCCACCAAGGCCTAACGTCCAGACCGCATCCGGACGGAGCCCTTCATTTTTATTGAGTGGCAACTGGACGGCTGCCTGCACAAGCGTGTTTGGAAAAGGCGCAAATTTCATTCCCGGAGCTAAATCGATGATATCCTTTCCACTATTATCCTTATCATTGAGTTCGTGACGGCCAAGGAGATCCAGGGAAAAAGCAAAGGTGGGAATAGGAGCCAGATCAAACCCTGCCACGTAGGTAAAAAGATTCAGTCCGGACTTATTATCGACGAGAACAATACCCGTATTCACATGTGGTCCAATCATCCCGATCGGTGATGAGTAATATTTAGAGGCCACGGCCAATCCCTCAAATTTGAACTCTCCCACACCCATGAAGTTGTCTTCATCTCCAGTGGGAATGGAGATCCCGCCACGGACACCCAAATCTGGCAAAATTTCGTGATTCTTTAAAAAGTTATATTTGGACCGAATTAAAATATCTCCGATGCCCGTTTTTTCTCCGGAGGAACTGGCTTGAGACGGATCGCCGGTGCCAGGAGTCGCTCCATTAATCACATAAATACCACTACAATTTCCCCCTAGCACACAGGGAACCCCGTTGGCATCAAGCATGGTCGCTTGAGACTTTGCCTTGATCTTGTTATGGATGAGAGGAACCAGCAGATTGATGTCCCAATCATCTGTGAGCCCAAATGTCCCGAAAAACCCCACAAAATTGGTGATCACTTCGACATCCAGGTTGATTTGCAACTGTTCATTAAACCCCTGGGAGTTTGGCGGGAGACCCGGAGGGAGAGTAGGCGAGACATTGGCACTCAGGGAAGACAGCTTCTGCCCATTAAATTTTTGGTAATCTGCATGCGACCAGACGACCTGGAAATCAAATCGTCCTTTTCCCAGTGTGTCAGCCCGTTCCGCGAAGAGTGGGCCGAGGCTTTTGGTGACTTCCACCGGAACCCCTCGCTCCACATCAAACCGAAATGCCGCTACCGTAGAATTCACAGAAAATTGACCAATCTGGGCGCCAATGCCATTGGTCAGTTCATTGAATGAATTAAACACCGCATTGCCAAAGTCGTTGGGCCGGCTTCCCACAGTTAATGGATTTGTTTGAAACCCATCTCCTCCATAGAGATCCGGGATCACATCTTTTAATTTTTGGGCTTGAGTGATAGATGGACTGATGACGAACAGTGCCAACAAAAAGAAACAGGCCAACGCCTGGATACGTTTACATAATAGGTTCTGCATGAGCCGATAGGTCATTATTGCTCCTCATAAATTAGAAAAAAGCAAAAAATGGATTTCCGGTATGTTCCGAGCAGTGGATTTCCCGCGATTATCCAACCAAAATTTTCGACTTTAACTATGTGTTCGGGGGATGGTACGCTCAACACCACAGGTCCAAAAAGATGGTGTTCACTCACACCCTCTTTCAGCTTGAGTGGCTATCAGATGGAATCATTGCCAAGAAACGCGATGCTCACGTAGTAGAGAAAACCAGGCGATCGTATAAACTCTTTCCCATGAAGTCAATCCAAATCTCACAGATGGCCCAGCGAGACCACCCCCTACCCAAGGTCCGTCCTGCAGTCTGGGCAAAAAGATCGACAGGCTTCGAGGAGAAACCCGCTGGTATTTTTTGATTCGAGCACGATCCAAGCACTCGCATCTCTGATGCAAGACCCAGTAAACTGGGCCTAAGATCTGACAACACCACAGACCACCAACAGGTGTGTAACACCACCTTCCCCGCTCTAAAGGACAGGCCCCCCACCCGCCCGGAGAAAGAAACTATGGGAAAATTCGAAAGCAAAAAGAGAATTCACCGTTGCCGGTTTTCTTCTTAAGAATTTCTTGAGTAAAATCGATAAAAGCCACAGGAGCAAGTGCCCCGTGTCCCATGCCGTTCCACACAGCCTCACCTTGAGAAGAGGATTTTCCCCCTACCCTTTCCGCGTTCTCCTCTTTCTCGTGGTAATTGGTGTGATCCCGTTGCTCCATCCCGCACAGACCCAGGCGGATACGCGCAGTATCACCGTGGACGGAAAAGTTCCAGCCCAATACCTGGCGGAAACGCAGGGAAAATCCTGGGCGGTAATCATCGGGGTCGATAAATATATGAATCTCGCGGGACTGGCCTATGCGGTCGATGATGCGAAAGCCGTGGCCAGGATGCTCGAGAGCCAAGGATTCACGGTCACATCACTTTATAATACTCAAGCCACGAGAAAAGCGATTCTTCGGGAGTTACGCCAAAATCTTCTGACCCGGGTACAAAAAAATGATCGCGTGGTGATCTTTTTTGCAGGGCATATTGGTGAAACTTCAAGCAAGGGGAAACAACAACCCGAGGGATATATGATGCCCGTCGATACCGAACCCGGCCTCCTCGCAGACACCGCAATCAGCGTGGAGTTGTTTCGTGAGCTTTCGGCGGAGCTTCCGGCAAAACAGGTCTTGTTTCTCATTGATATATGTTATGGAAGCATAACCGGTCGCAATCTGCGCTCCCTTCCGCCCATGACCAAGAATTATCTGCAGAGGATTGCCAGTGAACCTGCCCGCCAATTGATTACGGCGGGAGGAACCGGGCAACAAGCCTTGGCGGGGCCAAAATGGAAACACAGCGTGTTCACATATTATCTTCTGGAAGCCATCGGAAAGGGCCACGGTGATCTGAACGGAGATGGCATCATACCTACCTCCGAACTCTTCGCCTTTTTGGATGAGCATGTGCAATCGGCCGCACTCACCCATAACCATGTGCAACGGCCGGAAATGTGGGGGTTGAGCCAGGATAGGGGGGAGTTTGTGTTTATTCCGGGAAAAAAATCTTCAAAACCCCAAACGGCCAAAGACCAAAAGCGTCAGGGCGGTGGAAGTAATCCGGAGACCGGAACAATCGAGACAATTGTCGGTCTCTTGAAGAGTTTCAGTAATCCCTTTGATGCCTTCACCGACAATGCACCCTCGGGAACAAACGAGCAGGTTGAAAAACAAACAACCCTGGCAGAAGAGGCGGCGGCGTTGGCAAAAGAACGGGAAAGGTTTGAATTACAGGCACTACAAACGCTTAAGGAGCAACAACAACGAGAGAAAGAGCTTCAAGCTCAACTGGCCGAAACCCAACGCCTGGCGGCCGAGGAAGAGCAACGCCGGGTGGCTGCGGAACAGGCCCGTCAGGAAC
>DOFS01000541.1:6549-7239 GCA_003523945.1 Nitrospiraceae bacterium
AACAGGCCCGTCAGGAACAAGAGGCCCTGTTGGCTCAACAGCAAGCGGCGTTAAAAGCCGAACAGGCCAGACTTGTCGCTGAAGAGGAAGAACGCAAACAAGCCCTGGCCCAGCAAGAACAAATCCGTCTGGCTCAACTGGCCGAAGCGCAACGTCTGGCAGCTGAGGAGGAGCGGCGCCGGGTGGCCGCCGAACAGGCCCGCCAGGAACAAGAGACCCTGTTGGCTCAACAACAAGCGGCGTTAAAAGCCGAACAGGCCAGGCTCGCCGCCGAGGAAGAACAGCGCCAACGGGCCTTAGCCCAACTGGCGGAAGCCCAACGCCTGGTGGCCGAGGAAGAGCGACGCCGGGTGGCTGCCGAACAGGCCCGCCAGGAACAAGAGGCCCTGTTGGCCCAACAGCGAGCAGCATTAAAAGCCGAACAGGCCAGGCTCGCCGCTGAGGAGGAGCGACGCAAACAGGTTTTGGCGCAACAAGAGCGAGAACTGCAAACTCAACTGGCCATAGCCCAGCGACTGGTAGCCGAAGAAGAGCGACGCCGGGTGGCTGCCGAACAGGCCAGACTTGCGGCTGAGGAGGAGCGACGAAAAGAAGTCTTGGCGGAACGAGAAAAAACCCGTCAAGCCCAATTGGCAGAGGCTCGCCGCATGGCCGAGGAACAGGCCCGGCTTGAAGCCGAAGAAGAGCGGC